>JBHHYW010000365.1:0-3487 GCA_046757745.1 Candidatus Scalindua sp. | reverse complement strand
TTTAAAAAATTGACCCGCAGGTTAATTAAGGCTGATTTGCAGATTGCCTGGTCAACGCACTTACGTTTTGAAGAGAGTTTACTGGACGATAAGGTATGGGAAGATGCTGAAAAGTCCGGGTGTAAATTCCTGCATATGGGGTTTGAATCCGGGAGTGAACGGGTCCTCAAATTGATGGGCAAAGCAACTACTACAGAAGTAATTCAAAAAAGTCTGGAGGCTTCATCCAGGCATGGTGTATGGAACCATGTGATGGGATTCTTCGGTTTTCCGGGTGAAACATTTGAAGATGCAAAGATTACTGTACGATTTTTGGAGGACAACAAAGAACACGTTCATTCCATCGGTTTTGGTGCTTTCGACCTTAGCAAGTATTCCCCTGTCCTTAAAAATGCCAAAAAATTTGGGGTAACTTACAACAAAAACCCCGAATGGGATTTGGCTCTCGATTATTATTTTACCGTTAAGGAGGGACTTAGTATTGAGGAAGCCGGGCAAGTACTTGCAAAATTTGAACGAAACCATTATGAAGGATGGGATTTAAGGATTTATATTCGGGAGTACATCTTTTTGTATGTAGCCCATTTTGGAACCAATAAACTTCCATTCCTCCAATGCAGGTTCCAATAACAAGAGAAGGTAAATCATCAATATACCCGTCCTCTCTTTCGAGAGGATACCAAAGAGTTTCTTGAGTCTTAGAAAAAACTAGTAGTACCCAACCTGGCCGAGCCAGAACCAAAGAGGGGATAGATATCTAAATAGTTGTCCCTGAAAAAGAGACTTTTTCAGGGACAACCATTCCATCTTATCCTTCACACACCGTCAGGAAACCTTAACCGCTTTGCACAAAGATTTAATACTGCCTACATCGTTTATTACAACCGAAGACATAAACGTATCGGGCATCTGTATCAGGGCCGGTATAAGGCTGTTCTTGTTGAAAAGAATTCCTATCTTTTAGCGCTTTCGCGCTATATTCATTTAAATCCTGTTAAGATTAAAAAGATAAAGAAATTATCGGTTTCAGAACAAATAGAGTATTTGTGGGGTTATCGGTGGAGCAGTAATTTGGAATATGGGTTACTAAGGTACAGGATTGATTTTATGTGTTACCGTGATGTTCTGGAGTATACAGGAGGAGATAACAAGAATGGGAGGAAGAGCTACAGGGAGTTTGTGGAAGAGGTGTTATTAACAGATGTCGAATCGCCATTTGATGACATTAAAGGACAAGTCGTACCTGGTAAATCAGGGTTTTCAAAGTGGAGAAAGCGGTATTGTCAAGACGCAGGTCGGTATTTAGAGACGCAAGGATGGTGTATATTGATTTATGTTGTACGCATAGATTGCTCCATAAAAGTTTAAGGGAAATTGGCAAGGAACTGGGAGGTTTGACAGTTGGTGGAATGAGTCAAATTCGAAAGAGTCTAAAAGAAAAAATGCAGAGAAATAATTCCTTAAGGGCCAAGTATATCCAGTGTAATAAAGTTCTCTCCAATGAATAGTTTTTACCGGAAAATGGATTTCCTGAATATTAATCAATTTCAAGATATCTTTGAAATCAAAATTGTCAGGCGTATAATCTTCTTTATCTTTTTTAAAAAACAAATAACACACCTTTCCCTTGTCAATAGATTAGGTTGGATCCAATATTCTCTGTGAGAAATTATTTAGTACCGCCGTATACGGCTTCCCGGTACTCTTTCCAGAAGCAATCTACCATGCGAAATCCGGCTTCTGAGAGGAGTTGCATGTCTTCTGTGACGGACAAGGGGTTGTCACCGTCTCTCTTTTCCTTAGATGTATATTCTAGAGTAATTTGGTCCAGTGATTTCTCCTGATGTTTCAGGCTTAGTGTCCTCTCCTGTGTTCCCTTGTAGAGCAAGCGTCGAAACAACGTTTCGAGTGCAGGATCAACTGCATTAAAGATGTCACAATTAATAAACCAACCTTTGGGTTTGAGTATTGAGTAAATATATTGAAGTAGCCTCAGTTTTTCCTCCCTGAGCAGGTGATGGAGGGCAAAGGCAGAGACTACTGCATCTATACCGGAAAGGCCTTTTTCTTTATCCGGTAATTCCTGGAACATTGCTGTTTTAAACGTAATCTGTTCCAAATGGCCTTTAAGCCTTAGCTTTGCCTTGTCAATCATAAGTCCTGCAGCATCTATGGCAATAACGGAAGCATTGGGAAATATCTCAATAACCTTATGAGTAAAATAACCAGTGCCCACACCAAGGTCTAAAATGCGTATATTATCAGGCCTGTTAAATGGTAATACTTCGCAGGCAACTGATATCATTTTGTCACGGTTAGGATGCCATACATCCATATCCAGATCATACGTGGCAATAATATCACTGTTATTGAATGCGTATGCAGTTTCTCTTTGGGTAGTTTCAGCCATATATAAAAACACCTCTATGAAATTATGTTAAAAATGTGTTACACGAACTTTTTGTATTAAGTTCATGTGTACATTTTAACAGGTAGATAAGTTAAAAAAGCCTCCAATACCATTTTATAGATATTGGAGGCTTTCACGTCTTCATTATAATAATATTTTACAATTACCCTATATTTTTATATGCAACCTTCTCTCGATAGTTCTTACAGTAAAATATATGAGCGTACTTTATAATATATATTTATAATTTGACAACATTTGAGGCCTTAAAGCCCTTTTGGTCCTCAACAAGTTCAAACTCTACTTTATCACCTTCCGCAAGACTTCTAAAACCATCACTCTGGATTGAGGTATGATGTACAAAGACATCGTCACCATCCTCTTGAGAAATAAAGCCAAAGCCCTTCTTGTCGTTAAACCACTTGACCGTTCCACTCGGCATACTGAAAATCACCCCCTCAAATAAAAAAAAGGTAAAACAATAAAAAAAGGCAACAAGGTTGTAACCCCTTGTCGCCTTACTATTATGAAATGTATAATATATGTAGCATTTACAATACAACTGAAAGATTACTAATACTAAATATATAAATACTATCAAACATTACTTATGAACGCAAGGGAAAATATAATTTATTTATAGTTTATTATTTACTCCTAAAGGGTATATTTCATATAATCCTTGATCATTTTATTGAATATTACAGTTCCCTCGGCATACTCCCTTCCCATCAAACAAAAATAATGAAAACATCAATTGTAGAAAAATTCATTAAGAGAATAACTAACGGCAAAAGCAAACACCACGGCCGTTTTTATGAAATCTTTTCCGCACGAGGGTTTTTATTGGAGGTTGACAGCGGTTCAGGAAAAGTACGTATAAGTGATGAATCACATGCAGATGATTGTGAGTTCCTGGAAATACTGCAAAATATTAATTACAAAAAGATTTATAATAAACCACATCATGATTCCATAAAAGAGAACGGCAAAGAAAATGCTGCCCGGAACCGTCATGCATACTTTGATGATATAAACATTCAACTATTTGATATTAATAATATTCAATATTTGAAC
>JBHHYW010000364.1:0-3495 GCA_046757745.1 Candidatus Scalindua sp. | reverse complement strand
ACCATCTTACAGGCGCTTCCATCACACTGAACCCACATCTCTCAGCAATTAGAATTATTTCGACATCAAAGGCAAATCCATCAATAATCTGCCTGCTGAATATTTTATTTATTACCTGCCTCTTGAAACATTTGAAGCCGCATTGAGTATCCTTAAAACCTGTACAAACTAATAAAGACATGATTTTATTGAATATCTTCCCCATAAACTCGCGTATAAACGGTTGGTGTATTTCTACCTGGGAATCCTTTAAACTTCTTGAACCTATAGCCACATCATAACCTTTTTCCAGCCAATGTATCAGTTTCTCAACTTCACTTATAGGAGTTGACAGATCTGCATCTGTGAACAATGCAAATTTCCCCCTTGTTTCCAATATACCTTTCTTTACAGAATATCCTTTCCCTCTGGCAATCTTATTCTCAGTAACTTTTATCCTGGAGTCCTCTCTTCCAAAGTCTTTAACCACCTTCATTGTCGAGTCAGTGGCGCCATCAACCACAACTATAATCTCACTCTTATAATCTTTCTGATTAAGGTAATTAATTATATTATCAAGTGTGTCACCGATCCTCTTTTCTTCATTATATGCAGGGATCACAATAGACAGATAAAGATCGTTTTCGTCATGCATGCCAATTTCTTTTTCTTCAGAAGCCATATTCAGATGAACATACCGATCACACATTCGCAAGGCACATAACGTTCATGCTTCTGTATCACATTTCCTTTATAATCTTACAATAATGTATTGGTCGGTTAATTCTTTTACCTCATAATTATTTTGGAGATATGTAATAACGTCTTTGTTGATTTCCATAACCCTGGATGACACAAACCATGTTGCACCTTTCTCTCTAAGGGTTTCAATAGATTCAATTGTGCAGTTTCTAGATTCCATTCTCCACCCTCTTCTATCGGAATAATAGAGGAGTTCAGGGCCTCCCCAATGTGCCGTGACAATCAGGGCGTCTCTGGGACTCATTTCTCTTACCTTGTGTCCGGCAATATAAATTGGCATATCCTTTTCCAGTCTCTCCGGCTTATACTTAGCCTTAATCTTGTGAAAACAGATTATCGGTAAAAGGATAATGATTAATACAAAGAAAGGCATAATCAGATATTTTTCCAATGCTGGCAGTCGTTTTGTTCTGAAATTCTTAATTCTATGAAAATAGGTCACTATCGTCCATCCGATGAATATGGAAGAAGGTACCGTTAAAGGCATAGACCAATGCGAGTGATGACCGGTTGTCTCAGGATTGAAAAAGAAAAAGATTATCAGGCACAGGACCCAGAAATGGAAGAGATGTAAATCCTTCTTCCTAATTGCAGCAAAAAAACCAACAATGGCAAGCACGGCGCCTACGTATATCAAATTCCTCTCGAATATGTACACAAAAAAAACAGTCTTATACCAATCTAAACTGGCAATATACTCTGATCCAAACATCGTGCCGACATGATACGAACCAAATGAAACCCCATTTAAGGAATTTAATTTATACGAAAAGACATACCATATGGCAGCAGGGAAAAGTGTAAGGCATGCAAAAAGCCACAGTTTCCATTCCAGAAAAAGCTTCCATCTATACTTTACTACACATAGATACAACAAAGGCAAACCAAGGCAGGCTGCCGGCAACTTAACTAAAAACGCACATGCCCCACAAAGCGTCATGAGAATAAAGTCTTTACGTCTTTCAGTATCTATCCACTGTGAAAAGAAATAGACCAATGCTATAGAGAAGAAGAGCATTGTCGACTCCGGCTGAAAAGACCTTGAATAGAAAAATATGTGCGGATTAAATGTATAAAAGAGTAAGGCTGCTATTGCCCCCTGTGCTCCAATGTATCTTCGTGCCAACTTATATAAAAAGTATGCGCCTCCACAGAAAGCAAATATAGAAATCAACCTCCCTAAATACTCATGCACGCCAAATATCTTATATAATATTGCTACCATAAAAGTATACAACTGAAATTCGGTTTCCCCAACGTAGCCTTCAGTGGCGCCGCCCCACAATACCTGAGGGTAGAATATGTCCATTCCATTGTAGTAAAAATTACGTGCTATGGCCGCGGTATCAGTCTGCCTCCACATTGTAACGTCAAACAAAGGCTGGCCTATATTTATCAGCCTTGCAAGAAAGCCTGAAATTATAATGAGAATTACATATTTAGAATTCTTATCTGCCATATTGTGATTCCTTTTTGAAAATAGTTCCAGGTTATCATTATTTCTAGCCTATTTATTACACGTAAAATAAGACACAAATGCTTATACTTCTTTATTTTTCAGTTTGTATCCGATGAATCTATACATCAGAACATATTTGACCATCTTTATTATGAATTTTGGAGCCTCAACTCCAAGATTCATCTTTGATTTACCATAGATTCTAGCATTAAAAGTAACTGGCATTTCAACAACTCTCAAACCACTGTATGTGCATTTTAGAATCATTTCCATAAGGAACGTATTGGTCTTTTCTTGTGTATCTATTTGTTCCCAGACGTCCTTTTTAATTGCTCGAAGATTTGCCGTAAAATCATTTGCCTTTATACCTGTTGTAATCCTTATGATCTTATTTCCATTCTTACTCACCCACTTCTTAACTCTTCCTTGCCAGGTTGCCGGCTCATAAAAAGAACCTTTAGAGTATTTACTCCCCCATACCAGGTCATAGCCTTCTTGTATTTTCTCGTATAATCTATAAGTATCGGAAAGCGTAAATGACAAATCCGAATCTGATGAAAGAATTATTGAGTTCCTTGCGCTACTATAGCCTTCTCTTATTGCCGCCCCAATTCCCTCCTTCTTCTTCCTTACAACAACCCGAATGTTACCATACTTCTTGTTGAGTTCCTCTGACGTCTTTGCCGTTCCGTCCGGAGAATTATCGTCTACAACTATTATTTCATGATTTACATGCCCAAACGTCTTTTCAATTTCCGGAATGAGGATTTTAATATTTTCCCTTTCATTGTAGGTAGGTAAGATTATAGATAAACTGGGTTTTGACACAGAATTAAGTGGTAAAACGATAATTAGGATAAATTGAATTTTCTATTGATTCAACGGTAAAGAAGATATTGGGTATGTATTTACTGAGATAATATTTTATCGAATATACAAACTACATATTCGATGTCATCATGGCCAAGATACTGATGGCAGCCAATAGAACTCGAATTCATTAACTCTCTTCCATTCTGAAATCCTTCCGGCATCCCACACTTCATTAATGGCAACCCTTTCTTCCACACTAATCTGGAAACCACCCATAGAAATTCTTCTATATAACTGGAACTTCCTTTATTATTTCTGAATTTAACGTCATATACCCTTAAGTAAATTGATTGAAAATGTTAATTTTTATTATTATGATTCAGATTTAAGAAAATTCAAGTTATATATTATAAATTCTTCTATTAAATAAAGTTATTATCTATCTAAGTATTGGAATTTTACTTGACAAAAATTAATATTAG
>JBHHYW010000363.1:0-3517 GCA_046757745.1 Candidatus Scalindua sp. | reverse complement strand
AACAGGTAGCAGCCAAAAAAACATTAGAATATCTCGCCGTAAACATAGAATAATTTTAATAAAGGAAAATGACATGGAAAAACGAATAAACAAAAAGAAAATAGTAAGCATCTGCCCTGCAAGGGTAGCAAGGTCGCAGTGCCCGAGTATAAAGAAGACCAGGCAAATAAGACGTGATTTATTCAGGCTGCAGAGAGATCCATCTACCACTGAGAAGACAATTGATAAGTTACGCTTAAGGTTAAAGCAGAAAAAAAACCGGGGAATTGCAATAGACTGCGAAGGTTGTCCGTACAATGTAACTACAAAAGTAGCTCCAGTACCAGAAACAACTACATAAGCAGTATGTCTGCAGATAAGTTTGAAATGCCTGAAGTCAGGAAGCAGATGCGGTTTGAAATGTTTAAACAGTTTAAACCGCTATTTCACCCCAACTTTAGACACTTCAAACTTGCTGATAAGCTATGCGTTGCCAGCGCTAATTTGCGGTGTGCAATTTACCAATTTGCCTATTTCGTCTGTAACCGCTAACACCTCTTCCTTGTTTAATTGTGGTTTAAGCACTTCTGTATCCTTGCCTTCTTTAACGTCGTGAAGCGCCAGGCATTCATTCCCGTTGGATTTGTATGAAGTCTTTAGTTTCAGCACCTTTTTTCTCATCAGATACAGAGATAACACATACCTGAAATTTACCTTCGATACATCATTTTCATTTTCGAGTTTGTTAAACAAGTCATAAAAAACATCTATATTTGCATACCTTTGCACTGTTTCCGGTTTTTTAGGCACTTTTGTCTTCCAGTGTGAAAAGATATCCCCCCCCCCCTTCTTATCCCAACACTCCACGCAAAAGTCCTTCCTTGTAAAGGCGTTGTTTTCATCATAAAGTGCGGAGAAGTAGACCTCTTCTTCTGCAAACATTCTTTTACATAGAAAGCAGAACTTAGAACCCTTAATAATATACCACTCCATCTTTAAATAAATCCTTTCTTATTTCTGTATTACAACAGTCATTTTAACCTTAACATAGTCAAAAAGGTCTTCAATATCTTCGTTTCTTAATCGTATGCACCCATTCGACATCTCTTTACCGATAGAGTCGGGTTCGGCAGTGCCATGGATACCGTAGCCATATAGCCCCTTTTTATCCTCAAAACCGATCCATCGTGTTCCTAATACGTTTTTTGGGTCTCCGAATTGATATATTCCATCTGGCGAATACCATACTGGATTTATCAATTTATTATCAACAACAAATTTTCCCTCCGGCGTTTTGTCAGACTTGCCGGTGCCAACAGGATATTGCTTTATAAAGTGGCCATCTAATAATAGTGTCAATGTGAAATCACTCTTGTCTACTAATACTGTTACGTTGCCTTTTAAGATTTTTAAACGTTCGCCCACTCTAATACTTGTACGATGTTTATTATTTATGCGCACAATAAATTCATAATTAGTATTAAATTCAGAGGCAATTCCTATCAGCGAATCACCGGGCCTTACTACGTAAATGATAGCATCCGGACCGGGTTCCCTGGAAAACACAAGTTCTGCATTCAGTTCATCAAGCTTGTTCTTTATTTCGACACGTCTAGCTTTATCAGTTTCTGCAAAATATAAATCTGACAACTCATTTCTTGCTTCATATTTCTTCCCATTCTTGAGATACTCGGAAACCAGTTTATAAGAATGTAATCCCTTCCTCCCCTCATCCTTCTTTTTCTTCTCTTCTTTCTTTTTGTCAGTAATAACGGCCTTTTTAAGAACTTTCACATCAGGCACTTTATCAAGTTCCTCTGTCGTAATGATTATATCGCCTTCTTTTATATAACCGCTATAATCGTTGTTCCCTGCACTGTCATTAACCGGCAAAAAGTATTGTGAGGTATGACGTGAATATTCTGGAACCTTATCATCGCCACAAACATTTTCTATAGTATTAAAACAATGAAACATGAGAAGGCAGGACAGATTTATTATGCTTATTCTGTAAATCAGATTTTTCATTCAAGTCTCTTTTTAACTGTAGTTTTTTTTGGTATTTTACAAAATTCTAAAAGCCAAGCCATCTCTAAGCATTGCCGGAAAATAACACAGCAGGATTTTGATGTCAAGTTAAAACAAGATGGTGGACTTCTGGGTGACAGGTTAAGCATTCTAGAGTTTCTGGGCGATAGAAACATCCGGGATCTTACACTGCTCTTACAAATATATTCTCTGCAATGTCCTTATCCAACGCCAATTGTGTCTCTCCATATTGAATAATAATACTCGGACGTTTTTGATGTATTGTGAGTACGAGTCCTGGGATCACTCCTATTGCCGAAAGCCTGTCCAGGCTTGCATGAGATTTGGTTGTGACATATACCACCTTTACATTTTCGCCGGATTTGATTTCAGATAATGGATTTATTACCGGCCCCAGTTTCCTTCTTGCACTCGTGCAACAATCACCAGGTGGAATCTTCTTTCCGTGAGGGCAAACAGCAGGATGGCCAAGTAATGTACAGATACTTGCAATAATTTCTTCATTTACAAAATGTTCAAACTGGCAGGCGCCGCGTTCAAATTCTTCGCCACCCATCTCCAACACGTCATTTAAAAGCCTTTCAGCAATACGATGACGCCTGATAATCGACCCCGCCCGGTTTTTCCCGTTATCTGTAAAAACGATCCTGGAATCATGAAAATTAATTAACTTCTTTTCAACCATTTCATTCAAGTATTTTTTTGCTATTTCATTGCCAAACTTATCATCCATGAGCGTACTTTCCACCTTGCCATGATCCTCCTCAAGCATCCATATATACTCAAGCATCTCTTCGATTTGTATCTCATCAGCCATTTAATCCAACTCCTTGCTAAAAACGAAATTGAGCGGTTTTGTAGCCGCAACCTTAAGGTTGAGAAACTTACGCAACTCCATCAAACATTGAGGAACGCAGGCTAAAGACTTCGGCTACAATGGTATGTAATATAAAATCGCCAAATAATAGATAATATAAATTTCTTAAATTGACAGCCACTGTAATATATATCTCAAGACTCCACCAACAAGGAAAGAAAACGGTATGATGAAAGCAAGCATGAAAAATGCCGTTTTGGCGCCCCTTTCCTTTATCATAACAAAGAAATTTGCCAGGCAAGGCACAAAAAGCGTGATAACAACAAGCGCCACTATAAGTTGGTTTGGATCAATCGTAAGGTTGTCAGCTTTTTCCTCCAATGCCTTAAAAATACTCACAACGGCATAATCCCTGCGCAGAAAACCCAAGATAAAACCACTCGTAGTCTCAACCGGCAAGCCCAGAAAATACTTTACTACAGGCCTTGCCGCCATCTCAATGTACGTTAAAATACCAAGTTTTGTGAGTATAAACAATATAAATGTGCCCAATACAAATAACGGCACCGCCTCCTTAAGAAACCATTTAGTCCTGTAATATGTTTTCAATAATATATTAGTCAGCTTCGGCCTTCTGAATGGAGGCATTTCCATCAGGAAATCCGACCCTGT
>JBHHYW010000362.1:0-3519 GCA_046757745.1 Candidatus Scalindua sp. | reverse complement strand
GTAGTAAAAGAAGCTTTACCTAATGCGAGGTTTCGTGTTGGGCTGGAAAATGGACATGAAGTACTTGCACACGTATCAGGAAAGATGAGAATGCATTTTATTCGTATTCTTCCCGGTGATAAGGTTACAATAGAAATGTCACCATACGACCTTAGTAAGGGAAGAATAATTTATCGCCAGGGTTGAAAGAAGGAAGATTTATGAAGGTTAGAGCATCTGTAAAGAGGCTATGTGAAAACTGTAAAATAATCAGACGCAAAGGAATTGTTCGTGTGATTTGTGTCAATCCTCGTCATAAACAGAGACAGGGGAAATAAAACACTGAGTAGGATGTCTTTATAAAGACTATTTTTTACATTCTGAAAGGATTATTTTAAATGCCAAGAATTGCTGGAGTTGATATTCCCGGAGACAAAAGGGTTGTTGTTTCATTAACATATATTTATGGTATCAGTAAGCACTTATCGCAAGAAGCACTAAAGGCTCTTGGAATGGACGAAAACATACGGGCGAAAGATATTTCAGAAGATGATTTGAGCACACTGGGCGCTTATTTAGAAAAAAATTTCTCTATTGAAGGTCAACTGAGAAGACAGGAATCACAGAACATAACAAGACTGAAAAATATAGGGTGTTATAGGGGCTTGCGTCATCGTTTGGGATTACCCGCGAGGGGGCAGAGAACAAAGACTAATGCACGTACTCGAAAGGGGAAGAAGAGAACAGTATCGGTGAAGAAGAGTGTGAAGGAAATGAAGGGATAAGGGTTTTGCAGAAGTAATGAGGATAACAAATAAAGCAGAAATACTAAGTCTCTTAGAACAAGAAGACAACATAACAAATCCCCTTGGGTTCAGGCATAATAACGGTCTGTTAAAAAAAGAGATGAACAAGAAGATTAATGAGATTGCCGGTTTTTGTGAACAAATATTGAAGGTAGTCAGGAAGTTTGACAGAGAAGAAGAAATTGTCTTTCTGGAATGTTCATGTGGCAAATCGTACCTATCGTTTGTTTTAAGTTATATTCTTGAGAATGAGTTTAGTACAAGACCATTTTTCTTCGGCGTAGATACCAATAAAAAACTTATACAAAGATGTGAGGAGACCAGCTCTGTTTTAGGTTATGAGAATATGGTCTTTAAGCATGGAAGGACGATTGATTTCTCTTTTGATAGAAAGATTGATGTAGTTATTGCACTACATGCATGTAATACAGCTACTGATGAAGCGATTGCCAAAGGTATTAAAATGGGTGCTAAGTATATTATGGTTGTACCATGTTGCCAGGGGCAGTTGCGTTCTCAAATTAAATCTCATCACCCTTTAACAAATGTAACTCAGTTTGGTTTGCTACGGTATAAATTTGCAGACATATTGACAGATGCGTTAAGATCACAATTTCTTTCCGGTAATGGATACTATGTAGAACTTTTAGAAATAGTATCCCCCAAATTAACTCCGAAGAATATTTTAATATCGGCAAGGAAACAAAAAGGAAAAAACAAAAGAAATTTAGAAAGATACAATCAACTCAACAATATGTTTAATACGAACTTAAGCTTGCAAGGGTTTTTCTACCAATAGTTCTTAAATGATACTTTAGTTTGCACTTGTTAGTTTTAGATGGAAGTGAGCTTCTTATTTTAAAATGATAGGATATACATAAATGGGTAAAAAAAAGGCAAAACGCAGTGTTGCTAAAGCCATTGTGCACATCAAGGCTACTTTTAATAATACATATATAACTATTTCTGATATATATGGTGAAACTTTGTGCTGGGCTAGTGCAGGAACAGTTGGCTTTAAAGGGTCAAGAAAAAGTACTCCATTTGCAGCGCAGAGAGCGGCCAGAAATGTTGCAGAGAGGGCGCGAAAAAGGTTTGGTGTTCAGCAGGTTGAAGTCAGAGTAAAGGGGCCTGGTCCGGGAAGGGAATCTGCAATAACTGCTTTACAAGAAGCAGGGCTTCTGGTTAGAGCTATTGAGGACGTTACACCATTACCTCATAATGGTTGTCGCCCCAGAAAAAAGAGAAGAGTTTAACAGGTTTTTACCACTTCTTTGCTAAAAGAGAAAGAGGGAAGGTTTTTAAAATTGTAGATTTGGTATAACTTTTGATTTGTGAATAAGGAATAATATGGCTAGACACATAGACCCTAAATGTAAATTGTGCAGAAGAGAAGGCGTAAAATTGTATCTAAAGGGAGACCGTTGTGAAACCGCAAAATGCAGTATAGCTAAAAGAAAAAGCTTACCGGGTGGGAAATTATCAAGAAGAGGCAGGAAATTGTCATCATATGGAATCCATTTTAGGGAAAAACAGAAGTTAAAGCGTTTTTATGGTGTTTTTGAAAGACAGTTTAGAAATTATTATCATAAGGCGGAAAGAAAACAGGGTAATACAGGAGAAAATTTACTTATATTGTTAGAAAGAAGACTTGATAATGCTGTATACCATATCGGATATGGTTTTTCACGTAGCCATGCAAGGCAGGTAATTAATCACGGCCATATAACAGTGAACGGCAGAAAGGTTGATATCGCTTCTTTTTTAGTTAAACAAGGTGATGTAATCAGGCCTGTAGATAGGGAAGTTAGTATTAACATGATAAAAACAAATATAGATTCAAATCAGGGCCGGACTCCCCCATCGTGGTTAGTACTGGGAGATGATGAATTAGAGGTTCGTGTTCTGCAACTCCCTAATAGAGATGAGATATCGGTAAACATACAGGAACAGCTAGTAGTTGAGCTTTGCTCAAAATAAACCCAATAGCCATTTTAAATTAATAAAGTATAAGAGTGCACAATTAATTTATGAAATCCTACCTTGAGTGTCTTATAAAGCTAAAGGCTTTTTCCGGTTCATAATGATTTAATCAAAACAAAAAAGTCTTCTATGTAAGACTTTTTCAAAGAGATATTTAATGGTAGGAAGGAGGATTGTATATGCGTATTAGATGGAAGGAGTTTGAATTACCTAATAGAGTAAGTATTGAAAAAGAAACACATACTGACACTTATGGGAAATTCATTGCTGAGCCTTTTGAACGAGGTTTTGGAATTACGATTGGAAATGGATTGAGAAGGATTTTGCTCTCTTCAGTAGAAGGGAGTGCAGTTACTTCGGTTAAGATTAGTGGCGTTGAACACGAGTTCAGTACAATTCCAGGTGTAGTAGAAGATGCAATTGATATTATTCTAAATATTAAGAACCTTGTTGTAAAGTTACATTCAGACAAACCAGGAAAAATAAAAATTGAAACAGAGAAAAAAGGAGAAATCACGGCTGGGGATATTATTACGGACGACGGTGTGGAAGTTATTAATGATGATCTTCATATAGCAACTATTTCCGAAAATATAAAATTTAATGTTGAGATGGACGTTAAAAATGGAAGAGGTTATAAGACTGCTGAGGAAAACGGAGTGGATAGTGGCAATGAGGTAGGTGTTATTCCCATAGATGCAATTTTTTCTCCGGTCCGTAAGGCAAAGATACGTGTTGAGGAAACCAGGGT
>JBHHYW010000361.1:0-3521 GCA_046757745.1 Candidatus Scalindua sp. | reverse complement strand
GAGACGTCGGCGACAATGGAAGAGATGGCGTCAGTTACCAGACAGAATGCCAATAATGCTGAAGAGGCGGCCAAGCTGGTAGATATGTGCAATATAGCTGCTGAGAATGGTAACAAAGCAGTTGGAGAGATGAACAGCTCAATGGAAGATATAAACACAAGCAGTAAGAAGATTGCAGAGATAACCAAGGTAATAGATGGTATAGCCTTCCAGACAAATCTTCTGGCGCTCAATGCTGCAGTAGAGGCGGCCCGTGCAGGTGAGCATGGAAAGGGATTTGCTGTGGTGGCCGAGGAGGTGCGTAATCTGGCTCAACGCAGCGCAACTGCGGCAAAAGATACTACTGCCCTGATAGACGATTGTGTTGCCAAGGCAGGCAGCGGGGCTGAGATTGCAGGAAAATGCAGCGAAGCTCTTAAGGGAATAGTTACGAACGTCAAGAAAGCGTCAGACCTGACTAAGGAGATAACGAATGCATCCGGAGAGCAATCTGAGGGAATAAGCCAGGTAAATGATGCAGTGCAGCAGATGGACCAGCTTACACAGCAGAATGCCGCTAATGCTGAAGAAACGGCGTCAGCAAGTGAAGAACTGTCAGCACAGGCGCAAAACATGAAGGAGCAGGTAGACCAGCTGTCGTTACAGGTTGGTGCCAAAGATGAAGATGTTGTAAATTCACTTAGCTCCTCATCAGGAGGGGGACCAAGGGAGATTAAGAAGTTGCCTGTGTATAAGAACGCAACAACTGAAAAGGCGAAGGAGAATGGGAATGGGAATACTCCGGAACAAGCCAGGCATTTAGAAAATCTGGATGAATTAATTCCCATGGGCGAAGAAACTGCCCAGGATCAGGCAGGGAGATTTAAGGATTTTTAGTCTCTAAGCCAACAATTTCTTGCCTGCCTGTCTGCAGACAGGCTTTTTATGAACGAAGATCAAACACTTTTGAAAAGTAAGGCCGCTTAGGAAGGCAGGAATTGCAGGAAGGGAGAAGAAAATCAAAGAATTTGTTTCCTAAAGTTTTTTTCTGAATTTCCTGTTTTCCTTAGCGGTTAATAATTTAGCTATTTTTAAGGGAAAGTTTGAAAACCGCAGGTTTTCATTTTACAACCTGGCCGAACCGGAACATATACGTGAGATAAGCTCAGCTTTGCTTAAGATATCCATCCCCTTTTTTGTTCCGGCTTGGCCAGGTTGGGATTATTCATGATCCCCTTCTTTCTCTCTTACACTTTTTCTCCTCCATTTCAAAAGAGGGAAAGAAGGGGGGATTAATCAGTCTTGACAGAATTTAATTATATAGGAATTTTCATTTTAACTTTTTGTGATTTTTGTTGTTATGACTTAGACCTTTTATTGTGGAACGACTCAAACCTAAAGGTATGAGTTACATTTCTTAATGTTATCAGTGAAATCTGCGTAATCTGTGGTTCCTGTTTTAATTTAACTTTAAGTTTTTTGATTTTATCATTCAGGAGGAATAGTAATATGAAGATGGGAATGGCGACAAAGGTAATTATATTATTTTTAGTAGCGGGTTTGGTTCCTTTTGGAATAACAGGGATGCTTAGCTACAGGTCAGCAAGTACGGCATTAGAGAAACAGGCCTTTAACCAGTTGGTTTCAGTAAGAGAAACGAAAAAGAGGCAAATAGAAGATTATTTCACGACTATCAGAAAGCAGGTACAAACTCTTTCAAATGACAGGATGATCGTGGATGCGGCAAAGAGTTTCAAGGGTGCCTTTAAAGATGTCAGGATGGAAAATGAAATAACTGATTCTCAGTTAGAAGATTACAAGACGGCTTTAAAAAACTATTATACGAGTGATTTCACTAATGAATACAAAAGTCAAAATAATGGGAAAAATCCTAATGCCGTTAATTTCTTAAGTCAGCTTGACGAAGATTCAATAGCATTGCAATATTACTATATAAAGGCAAATCAGAATGAGTTGGGAGAGAAGCACAAACTTGACTTCGCAGAAGATGAATCCGATTACAGCCGCCTTCATGCCAAGTACCATCCCATTATCAGGGACTATCTGGAACAGTTCGGATACTATGATATCTTTCTGGTAGATCCTGATAGTGGAGATATTGTCTATTCAGTCTTCAAGGAATTAGACTTTACCACCTCTCTGAAGGACGGCCCTTATGCCAATACTAATTTTGGAAGAGTCTTCAACGAGGTGAATAATAGTAACGATCCGAATTTCGTAAAACTGGTGGACTTTGAACCATATGCGCCATCATACGAGGGCGCTGCAAGTTTTATAGCATCACCCATATATGACGGCTCTGAAAAGGTGGCAGTTCTGATTTTCCAGATGCCGATTGACAAGGTTAATGCGGTCATGACCAGTGGCCAGGACTGGAAGAATGTGGGACTTGGTGAATCAGGAGAGACGTATATTATCGGGGATGATCTTGCCATGAGGAGCCAGTCACGATTCCTCATAGAAGATAAAGAGGGTTATTTTGCAATGATGAAAGGATTGGGCGCCGGCCAGGATTTATTAGAGACTATTAAGGCAAAAGAGAGCACAATACTTTTGCAAACAGTAGAGACCAAAGGTACAAGAGCCGCTGTTTCCGGAAAGACCAATGTAGAGATATTTCCTGATTATCGTGATGTTCCTGTTCTGAGCGCATACGCACCTTTGGATATTGAAGGAGTGAACTGGGTAATCATGTCTGAGATAGACGAAGCAGAAGCGCTCAGCTCAGTTACTATATTAGGAAATCGGTTGTTTAAAATTGCAGGGGTTATGATTGCCCTCATCGTGGGATTGGGTTATCTGGTTATCAGGGTTACAGGTAAGGTTACGGATGTAATCAAGAAGATGGTTGGCAGTTTAACCGAAACCTCTACACAGATAGCAGCAGCATCAGAGCAGATATCGTCTTCAAGCCAGAACCTAGCTGAGGGTTCATCCGAACAGGCATCCTCTTTAGAGGAGACATCTGCATCTATGGAAGAGATGTCATCTGTGACGAAACAAAATGCACAAAATGCTGAAGAAGCGGCCAAGCTGGTAGATATGTGCAGCGCTTCTGCCGAAAATGGTAACACGGCAGTTAAAGAGATGAACAACTCAATGGAAGATATAAACGCAAGCAGTAAGAAGATAGCAGAAATTACCAAGGTAATAGATGGTATCGCATTCCAGACTAACCTTCTTGCACTCAATGCAGCTGTCGAGGCTGCCCGTGCAGGAGAGCATGGAAAAGGTTTTGCTGTAGTGGCAGAAGAGGTGCGTAATCTGGCGCAGAGGAGCGCAACTGCTGCAAAAGATACTACAGCGCTGATAGACGACTGTGTTGCCAAGGCTGATGGTGGAGCCAAGCTTGCAGGCAAGTGCGGTGAGGCGTTGGAGGATATTGTTACGAACGTAAAGAAGGCTACAGATCTGACGAAGGAGATTAATAATGCATCCATAGAGCAGTCGGAAGGGATTAGTCAGGTAAATAATGCCGTACAACAGATGGACCAGGTTACACAAGGGAATGCAGCCAGTGC
>JBHHYW010000360.1:0-3522 GCA_046757745.1 Candidatus Scalindua sp. | reverse complement strand
TTTTTCAAGAAAAATCATAATGAATATTGAACTTAACCCGATAAGCATTATAAAGACCTTGTTCTGGAAGAAATTTAGGGATACATAAAAAGAATTGAAGATGCGATGGTAATCTGTTTTCTTTCTTAAGTATTATAAATCCAACACGCTAAAGACAAAATTGCGGTTACATGCTTCACGAATTCACGTATTGCAAGATTGATTTGTAATTTTTGGTATTAGTTTTGCGAAAAGTTGCTAACAAATTTTCCTATCGGGGAAGGAGAAAAAAATGAAGGTTGGGATGAGCGCAAAGGTAATCATTTTATTTCTAATAGCTGGACTGGTTCCATTGGGAATATCCGGATTTGTTGGCCAGAGAACAGCGAAAAAAGCATTAAAGCAACAGGCCTTTAACCAACTCGTATCCATAAGGGAAACCAAAAAGGAACAGGTAGAGGAATATTTCTCTTATATTGAAAAGCAGATAACGGCTTATTCAAGAGATCAATTAATTATAAATGCGATGGAGGAGTTCAAGGCTTCTTTTAAACTGTTTCGTCAAGAAAATGAAATAGATGACGCGCAGTTAAATGAATATCGTTCAGAATTAAAAAGATACTATACCCGTGATTTTACAAAAGAATACATAAAGCAAAACAATGGTAGAAATCCTGATATAAATAAATACCTTGCTCAGCTTGATGATGATTCCGTACTGTTACAATACTTCTACATACAATCAAATGATTATGTGTTAGGAGAAAAAAACAAACTGGATTTTGCAAGCGATCGATCCACTTATAGTAATCACCACAGCTATTACCACCCCATTATCAGGGAATTTCAAGAGCAGTTTGGTTATTATGACATATTCCTTGTTGACCCAGATAGTGGAGATATTGTCTATTCGGTCTTCAAGGAAGTAGATTTTACAACCTCGCTTAAAGATGGGCCATACGCTGATACTAATCTTGGAAAAGTCTTCAGGGAAGTAAATAAGAGCACAAATCCTGAATTTGTAAAATTAGTTGATTTTTCACCATATGCCCCTTCTTATGAAAGTGCTGCCAGCTTCATAGCATCACCCATATTCGACGGCCAGAGAAAGGTAGGCGTTCTGATCTTCCAGATGCCCATCGACAGGATTAATTTGGTCATGACCAGTAATCACAACTGGAAAAGCTCAGGCTTGGGAGAATCAGGAGAAACATATATTATCGGCAGTGATTATACTATGAGAAGCCAATCACGTTTCCTTATAGATGATAAAGAAAGCTATCATGCACAAATGGAAGCACTGGGCATAGATAAAAGCCTTTTAAATATTATTAAGGCAAAAGACAGCACCATACTTTTGCAGAAAATAGAGACCAGGGGGACACACGCAGCCATCTCAGGCGAGACCAATGTTGAGATATTTCCGGATTACAGGCATATTCCTGTACTCAGCGCCTATGCACCGTTGGGAATTAAGGGCGTAAACTGGGCTATTATGGCTGAAATCGATAAGGAGGAAGCCCTCAGAGCAGCCACTACTTTAGGGAAGCGGATGATGATGCTTTCAGGAATCCTCTTAGTTCTTATTATAGGATTGAGTATTCTGGTTCTCAGGATCACGGGCAGGGTAACAAATGTCATTAAGAAGATGGTTGAAAGCCTGACAGATTGTTCCAGTCAAATATCCGCTGCATCAGAGCAGATATCTGCCTCAAGCCAGACCCTTGCAGAGGGTGCTTCAGAACAGGCATCCTCGCTAGAAGAGACGTCGGCATCCATGGAAGAGATGTCCTCCATAACAAAACAAAACGCACATAATGCGGATGAAACGTCCAAATTAGTAGATATGTGTACCACTGCCGCAGAAGATGGTAACAGGGCAGTTGGTGAAATGAGCAATTCAATGGAAGACATAAATGAAAGTAGTAAAAAGATTGCGGAAATTGTAAAGGTAATAGATGGTATAGCATCACAGACCGATTCTCTGGCATATAAAGCTGGAAATGATACGGCTCAGGTTATTAAGCAGGGAAATAGTTTTGCTGTAGTAGCAAAAGAGGTTAGAAACCTTGCTAATCAGAGTATGGCTGCAGTAAAAGACACCAGGGTCATAGTTGAAGATTGTATCACCAATGCAGATAAGCTTGAAAATGAAACAAACAAACATAAAGAATTTAAGGAAAACATAAAAAAGATTGCAAAAGGCATCAAAGGAATAGAAACCATCGCATTTCAGACTAGCCTCCTGGCTCTCAATGCTGCAGTGGAGGCAGCCCGTGCAAGTGACAACGGGGAGAAATTCGCTGCTGTTGCTGAAGAGGTACGCAGCCTTGCCAAAAAGAGTGCAGACGCAGCAAAAGAAACTACAGCCCTCATAAACGAATGCGTTACAAACGCAGATAATGGAACCAGGGTAGCTGCTAAATGCAAAGAATCCATGGGAAACATTGTTAAGAACGTAAAAAAGGCATCAACCCTGACAAAAGAGATAACAGTTGCATCAACAGAACAATCAGAGGGCATAAATCAGGTAAGCACCGCAGTACAACAGATGGATCAGGTTACTCAACAAAATGCGGCAAGTGCCGAAGAGACTGCGTCAGCAAGCGAAGAATTAGCAGCCCAGGCACAGACCATGAAGGAACAAATAGAAATATTAGCTATGCAGGTTGGTGGTAAAGGCAACGGAAAACTACACACAAAAAAATCTGACAAACCTGACAAAAAGAAAGTCCGAAAGGCTGATAATGAAACTGCCGGTAAGGTGTCAAAGCAACAGTTTGAGGACAAGAAAACATCAAGCAACATGGTTTTCAAATTACTTCTTTCACCAATATACATTTTAAAAGCAATCGTCAAGCTGAGAAAACGCAATGATTCTACTAACAAAGGAATTAAATCCGAATCTATGGATTCAACAGAAACTGCTCCTGATAAAAACACTGGAGGCAATGGCAATGGCAACAAAGAAAACGTTCTAATCAAAACAGCCTCGAACGATAGTCTGATTCCAATGGGTGAGAATAGGATTCCGGAGCATGATGAAAGATTTAAAGATTTCTAGTAAAGATTCAGTTCGGGTTGCAGATTTCTGATTGTGGATTTCGGAATCAAAAGAATGAATAAAGATGCGATAAATCATAGGGCAAGGCAGAAGAAAGGTGGATTCGCTATCGCTTAATCCACCTTACGTAAAACCGCAAGGAAAATTAAATAAAATCTGACCACGAAATCATAATGCATTGCAGTGGCAATTCCTATTATAGATCAGAATTGCCGCATTCTCTCCACTCCGAACTATAACATTCCTCCCTGCCCGCCAGTCTGGAGGTTGTGTCATAACTGTCATCCCGAACTTGTTTCGGGGTCTCTAATGCTGCTAAGTTATTGAAATTATTAGATTCTGAAACCGAAGGTTCTGGATTTAGTTCAGAATCTATTCAGCCCGCCATAAATACTGGCGGGTAAAAATGACAAATCATGTATTTTTGTTATTGCAACACAGCCTGCTGTTAGGCGGGAATCCCTCAACATATTTCTCTT
>JBHHYW010000359.1:0-3528 GCA_046757745.1 Candidatus Scalindua sp. | reverse complement strand
GATACACCGAGGATACCGTATTCAAGGCAGAATATCAGATTAACATGGAACATGGTAGTCAATTAGATAGTGGGGAAAGTAATAACACTCTGCTATTTTCAGTTGCCACATATTTTTAAGCTGAATTTTGGAGTGCATTGACCATGTCAATGCAGGCATCGTCACGGACGATGCACTCCATAATTCTTAAATGATTATGACTGAGGTAATAAAAAAGTCCTGTTTGTTTGGATGTCGGACAGAGGATAGCGAAGGTGCCTTGTACGCTCCCCCGTACAACGCATCGCCCTCAGTTATATTTATTGACGAATTAGAAGTACTAGCACATTTTTAAGCTCATGTGAGGAATTTCAAAAAAGCCCACGAAACACACGAAAAGACACAAAAAAATACTTTCGTGATTTTTGTGGGAAATAGTAGTTGCCGAAGGTCATGCCAGAGGAAGACTCGACGTGGCGAGCCTAATTAAATCAGTTTCCGGGGTGGTTGTTATGTTAACGAGTGGACTCATGATGCGTTTTTTTGATTCTCTCATCAAGAATCGATACCTGAGATTTTTGATATTGACACCAATAGCAGCTTTTTGTCTTTCCTCCGTATTTCAAGAATACTCTTTATGTGCAGACACTATAGAAACTGTTGATGCCGGTTTTCTGGAAAATGAGATAACAAATTCAAAGAGCGAGGTCCTGATTGTGGATTTCTGGGCCACCTTTTGTGCTCCTTGTTCGAAGCAGGCCCCTGTTTTTTCAAATATATATAAAAAATATAAATCGAAAGGATTGTCAATAATCGGCATTTCCTTTGACTTTGACAAAGAAAAGCTGCAGAAATTTATTGGCAAAACAGAAATCAGATATCCAGTCTATCTGGGCAATGAAGATGTAGGTTTCCACTATGATATCCGTTCGATCCCGACAATGCTTATTTATGACAGAGATCGTAATCTTGTGCAGAATCACGTCGGTTTGGTGGGAGAGGATGAGCTTTCACAAATAATAGAAAATCTTTTAAAAGACAAATAAAATATGAAACCTTTTATATCCCCGTCCTTTTTATCTTGCCTGATTCTGGCTATAGCCTTTTATCAAAGGGTTGCATTTTCACAGTACGACTACATAATAGGGCAGAAAATTACCATAAATGATGTAGAGCCTGCTGATAATTATGAAATGCAGGTATTCCTTGAGGAAGATGAGGCTCTTACGTCAGTTTTCAAAGGATGTGACGAGGTTTTAGTGGATCGCCTTGTGCTTACTCAAGATGAGAAACAGAGGCTGGAAAACAGACTAAAGGCCAGGATTGATGAAGATGTTTTCGATATCTTCACAGGCAAAAAGAGAGGGAGTATAAATAAATATGCCATCATAACGGATGAAATGGGCTGCTTTCATCCGATAACCTTTATTATGAGTATGAAACCGGATGGAAAGATAGAACAGGTAGCTGTCATGATTTACAGGGAAAGCAGGGGAAAGGAGGTCATAAGAAAGAGATTTCTCCATCAGTACAAAGGTAAATCCCTGAAAAATCCTATACGAATCAATAAAGACATAATAAATATCACTGGCGCCACTACGTCTGTAAGGGGCGTGAATCGTGGTGTGAGAAAGATGATAGCCGTCATGGATGAATTTTATCTTCACCGTAATCGAGAAACCGGTTCTGTGCCATATAACCGGATAGGGAATCAGGCAGAGGAAGAAGAGGCGCAACAAATCTTTTCACAAGCCTATCCCTCTATGGATGACATTGTAGAAATATTGATAACAGGCACAACGGAGAAGAATGCATCAAATGCTTTTAAAGAAGCCTTTAAAGAAGTCAACCGCCTGAACAAGATTCTCAATAAAGAGTTGAAGAACAGTAAAATATCCGGAATTAACCGAAAGGCATGGAAAAAACCGGTCAGGTGCGACGAAGAGCTATTCAAGATTATCAAATCTTCTATTTACTTTAGTGAGATAACCAATGGAGGATTTGACATAGCAGAAGGTTCGTTGGCCGGCACATTAAACAGGAACAAAAAAAAATTTAGTGAATCTGAAGACATAGTGTCTTTACTCAATGCTATTAACTATAAAAACATAGTCGTTGATGCAGACAAGAATGGCGGAGGTACCATTTTTTTCAAAGATAAGCAGACTAAGCTAGATATCTCGCTAGTCGTCAATGGATATGTTGTAGACAATATCATCAAAGTATTGGCAAATCATGGCGTATCACATGCTCTGGTTAACTTTGGAGGTGCTATAAGGGTCATGGGCAACCCGCCTGGTGATATAGCCTGGAGAATAGCGATACCAGACCCTGGAAATAACGGGAAAAGTATAGGATTTGTTCACATAAGCAATATGGCTGTTTCGGTTTCAGGAAATTACGAGAAAATGCTGATAAATACCAGAAAGGAATATTCCCATATTATTGGCTCAAATCTGCAAAGACCTTTTGACGCCAATTTGCTTGAGGCAGTTGTAGTTGCTTCCACAGCATTTGAAGCCGATGCCCTTGCAGCCGCTGCTCACCTGTCAGGTTTAAATAAGGATATGGGACTTATCAATAATATACCTGATGCTGAGGGGATCGACCTTTATGAAAGATCAGATGGTAGTATAGAAGTTGAGACATCAAATGGTATAAAAACTTATTTTGAACAAAAGACTGAACCGATATCACTGCAAAGGGTAAGGCAGGCATGTGCATTTTGACACGTAATATGACTATTAAAAGAAGTTCTCTATGGAGAGTATAATGATAAAATCAGAAACTGAAGATTATCGAGATAACTTATCTACGGTGAGATACGTATACCGAAATAAAACACGCTGTAGATTCAATATTTCCGGCCTTCAAAATTCCAATACCTTCGCAGAATATTTGAGAGATAAATTTCGTAATCGTGAGGGTATTCGCAAAGCAAGGCCAAATACTATTA
Source organism: Candidatus Scalindua sp. (assembly GCA_046757745.1). Lineage (GTDB taxonomy): Bacteria > Planctomycetota > Brocadiia > Brocadiales > Scalinduaceae > Scalindua. The sequence continues at coordinate 593 of JBHHYW010000359.1, read as the reverse complement.
CAGGAAACATACTTATAGAATTTAATCCAGAAAGCATCAATCACAAGGAAATCTTTTCGGGATTGAAGGGTGCGGCAAACGATTTCTTTGAAACCGAGATTTATTCAAATAGCAGAAAGGTTATCCCCTTATACCCGCAGAAGAAAAGAAGCCCGGTTTCATCTTATCCATCTGGCAGGAAGTCCATCTATCCAGTCAGACGCAACTGTAAATTATGCACAAAAACAGGTACTGTTGGAAAGACCGCGACGTCTCACTTAAATACAGTTATACTTCATATTGCAGTTGACGCAGTGGGTACTCTCATTCTGGGAGGTATAGCCAGGAGGTATATGGGTAAATACTTGAGTCGTTTGGTCTTTTAGAGATTTCAAGAAAATATGTCACCACGGCAAGACAAAGACCTTATAAAAGAAGCTTTGTTCAGGGAGTATCTCAGGACAAAGGGTTTAAGTTATACTTATGAAAGGCAACATATCCTGAAGGAAATTCTTGAAACCCCAAAGACGATTAAGCATTTTTCAATTGATAGATTATATAATACCTGAATCTTGCACCAAATGTACCTCTCCCGCCTGAGAGATATTATTTTC
>JBHHYW010000358.1:0-3539 GCA_046757745.1 Candidatus Scalindua sp. | reverse complement strand
CCCAATTGTTTTCATTCTTTTTTATGACTTCTTGTGCAAAATCCAGGTAATAATTCTTTTAATGTTCATAACCTGCTATGTTAATTCTTAATTTGTAGTTTATTGAGAATCTACGAGTTTTTCAAATCCTCTCTTTTAGCATTAACAATATCTACTTTTAATAGTTCAGCTGTCTTTTGCAAATCTTTATCCATACTATCTACAATGAGAATAATGTAAATGTGCTGTGTCTTTTTGTCTAATCGAAGTTCCCTAATTATTTCCAATCCCTTTTCTATATCCTGTGACTCCATTCCAAACATAATTATATCAGGACTCTCACTTTGAGCCATTTTCAAACCATCCTCACTATTACTTACACCTCTGACAACACAACCCCGCCCTACTAAGACATCCGTAATCGCTTTTATTATATTCTTATCATTATCTATGATAAGCACCTTTTTCTCCCCTGATTCACTTAAATGTTTAGTCACAGAAGAAATAAATTTATCCTTATCGATAGGTTTACTTATGAAATCCTCAGCACCGAGTCTATAAACTTTATTTTCTACGTCATATGCACTAAGAACAATAATTGGAATATGATAAAGTTTTTCATTGGTTTTTATGGCACCTAAGACTTCAAAACCATCTATCTCTGGCATCATAATATCTAAGATTATCAGGTCTAAATAATCACATTTGTTTTTAGTCATCGCAATAGCTTCCAGTCCATTCTTAGCTTCCAAAACATTGCATTTAATCATTTCTAGTTCCTGGCGCAGTAATTTCCGTGTGTTAATATCATCATCAACAATTAATATTTGTGGAGTTGTACTCTTCTTTTTGTGGACAACTTTTTTAGTGACCTCATCAATTACTTTATAATTATATACTGGAGCAGATGGTTCCTCTTGTGTAATAACCTTTTGCGCATAATCAAGAGTAAAACAAAAGCTGCTTCCTACACCCAGCTCTGATTCTGCCCAGATTTTACCACCAATGTGTTCGACAATTTCCTTACATATAGGCAGTCCCAACCCTGTACCTTTTGGTTTGTCTGTCAGAATATCATCACCAACCTGTTTAAACTTTTCGAATACATCCTTGAGCTCATTCTCATTAATACCTTTTCCAGAATCAATAACGGAAACCTTCACATTGTTTTTCATGGGCTCCACTTTCAATGTAACACTGCCTTCTTCAGTAAACTTTAAAGCATTACTCATAAGGTTTGCGATTACTTGGACAAGCCTGTCTGGATCACCTACAACATCCGCAACAGTATCAGGAGGATCAAAAGCAACATTTACATTGCTGCTTTTTGGATAACCTGATACAGCAGCAAGGGATTGTCGGCAGACGTCAATTATATTCACATTTTGGATATTCCATTCTATCTTGCCTGCCTCCATCTTGGCAATATCCAACACATCGTCTATCAAACGTGTTAACCGTTCTCCTTCAGAGATGATAATGCATAGATTCTCATATATCGTCTTAGACCTTCTATTAAGCTTTTTGTTGTCCTTTGGGATCATAGGTATGATATCTTTTCGATAAAATGAACGAGCATTGCTGGCAAAACCCAATACCGAGGTTAAAGGTGTTCTGAGTTCATGAGAAACTGTAGAAATAAAGTTAGTTTTCATACTATCTACTTCCTTTTCCACGGTAATATCTCTGAGGAGGAAGATGACTCCAAGTACAGTATTATCATGAGTAACAAGGCTGGAACTTATTCTCAGGATCAGATTTTCATTAATGGTTATATCAGTAATGGAGGTATTTTTATCCTTGAGAGTGTCTTTTGCAATCCTTCCAAATACCTCTGAAATAGATGCTATGCCCATTCCCACTACTTCCGATTTGCCAGTTAACTCTTCAAACTTTTTATTAGTGAGGAATATCTCCAGATCAGGGTCCAGGGCAACGAGTCCATCACTCATATTTTGAATAATAGCATCGGTTTTGATTCCCGCCTCCTCCAATTCAATAGTCCGTTCCCTTACCTTGCTTTCTAGCCCTTCAACGCTTTCTTTCACCTTGGCAGCCATTATGTTAAACGCATTTCCAAGCTGCTCTAATTCATCTCCCGTATTGATATTAACCTTTGTATCCAGCTGGCCGGTACCGATAATTCTTGCAGCCATAGCAAGCTTTTGGACAGGTCGTGTTATGCCTCTCGACAAAAAGTAGCTGAAACCAATGGCGATGGAAAGGATAACGCATCCCACAATTAGAATGGTCATGCGGAGGCGCGATATAAATTTGAGTTCTTGTGTAAGGGATTTGAGGACAAAAAAACCACCTTCATCTAATTGCAACTTCGGTAGAACCGGAAAACGCATAGCCAAAAAGTTTTCTCTATTAAGAATGAACTCATAGATAGCAGTATCCTCCTTAAAATCTTTGTACCTTATAAAGGGTATAAGTGCCTGCGTAGCTGCTGATGTTAAGGTAGAGGCGTAAATGCCTTTAGTGGAATAGAGCGCCATATCTACCCCGGAGATATCCTTGATGCGTAAAAGGGTGCTTTTATCGATGCGGTTCCCGTAGATTACTATTCCATGAATTTCTCCTTTAAATACCACTGGTTTAGCAATTACCTGAAAAGCTGCTTTTTCCCCCTTATCAGGAAAAAGAAAGTCAATTTCTTTTTGCATGTGTGCATACCATACATCGGCTGCCACATCCTTTTCTGCCAGCTCTTCAAATAAACGGAGATTGGTTAAGTCATCCCCAAATCTTTCTAGAGAAGCCTTTGAAAATAGCATGGTCCCCTCTGCATTGACTACAACAAAGATGTCACATTCATCATATATGGAAAGATAAGGGACGAGAGAGTTCAATCTAAGATTCGCATCTTTCAGTACCTCAACCTCACCTGTATGACTTCCGACGCCCAAATCATAAGTACCGACAGAAGCCACAGAAAGGATTGTACGAAACTGTATATTACTACTGACAAGATTATGTATAGAATCAACGACGTATTTCTTTCTCAATGATTGCAGATGCCTTAAGGCTACACGGGTACTTTCAAATTTCTCTTTACAATTATACTTGATACGATCTTCTGTTGTTTTTTGAAGGACAAATAAACTGCTTATCATTGAAATGCAAACCACAGATCCCAACGCTATAAATAACTTAGTGTGAAAGTTAATCTTCATAAATACTCGTCTCATCTGTTGGATATTCTGAACCATCTTTTCGTTTATGTGGCTTTACTTTAAGGATCTCTTTTATTTCCAACCGTATTTCTGATTTCTGCCCGGGTTGAATGATGATTTCCTGACTGACCCGCTTCGCATTAGGTAGCCATGCATTGGCATTGTAAGTACCGGGGGGCACATTCCCTATTTGAAAAGTTCCATCTTTATCTGTTATGGCGTAGGCATTATTCTCTAAAACGACCACATAAGTAAGCATTTCTGGGTGGATGTTGCAATAAACCGGTACAAGGCCGGGGTTTTCGAAGGTCACAAATTTCAGTGTTTCATTTTTTTTATATTGACCAAGATCAAAAGACTTTACAGGGGAGATGGAAAAGA
>JBHHYW010000357.1:0-3577 GCA_046757745.1 Candidatus Scalindua sp. | reverse complement strand
ATGTCGGCGTTCTACTGCGATGTACCGGACGAAAGGCAATGGAACCAATTCTTGGGAATATGGGCGTAGGGATTCGTTGCGCAAAATAAATTTGAGAATCAGCATAAGATAACACATCAGGAACTGATCAAACGAATGGCATTTAATAATGTTACCATTTAGAAACAAAAGCAGTCATATTTAAAAAGACCCTCAAATTACACTAAGGAATTACCCGCCTAATCACTATAAAATCAAGAAGATAAGGCCTTTGATGATATTTTCCGGGAATTTTTATAAACTATTTTATAGATTTGATGATAACATATTGATATTATTAAACATTGAGGAACATGATATGCAGGTCAAAGAGCGAGATTCATACAAAAGGAATAATGAAAGAATAGATCTCTCATTCATGATATCGTTGCCAGGTCAAGATGGTAAGACGAAGAATATCAGTGCTAGCGGTGTTTATTTCGAGGTAATAACAAATGACATAGAAGCATTTGCCCCAGGAACAATGATGCCAATTCAAATAATAGCAACCACTACCACTCCCGGCTTTGAAGAGAGAAATATCAAACTTAAAGGGGAGGGGCGCATTGTCAGAAACAATATAAAAGATGTTACCACTCAGGGTAATAGATTAGGTGTAGCTTTGGAATTCAAGAATAGACTTGATATTTTACCTGAGCTTACTTAATAAATTACCTCTTGAATTTTACTATTTAATATGTATAATTATCACCCACATTCATTAAAATCTGAAAAATTTAAGCAGGAGATATTTTAATGGGAGACCTTTTAAAAAAACTAGATGAAATAATGACGAGTGATCAGGTGCGTAAACTTGGCGGATTATTCTGCCTGGTTACGCTTGTCATAACAGCAGCGGCGTTCCTTATTGGTGCAGGAAGTATTTTAAAGACTATGAAAGGCCCGGAAGTAGCTGTTGAGGCCACTGGTGAAGAAACATCTGTAGAAGCCACTGACGAAGGAACATCTACAGAGGCAGAGGCGGCTGATGAAGACAATGAGGAAGAAACCGCTGATGATGAAACTGAAGAAGCTGAGAAGTGAATCCTGCTTACAAAACTTGATTTAGTACACAGTAAAGAAGAAATATTTGTATAAGGAAAATCTCACTCGACGCTCTCATTATCTTTCTTTTTATATCCTTCATGACACGCGTCACAGGATTTTGTCATTTTACCAAACTGTGCATCTGCAATCCCGGCGTCACGTTTTTTACAAGATAGAATCAATCTATTTGTTGCATTGTAAAATCTATCACCCAATATAATAAACTCAGCGGACACTCCGGGGTGGTTCTTTATATATAAATTCACGCAACTAACACCAATACCCTGTTTCAGTTCATTCGCCCACATCTCTATCTCTATCCAGTCCTTAGACTCTATAGCCCTTGCCAATCTCCTGGTATCTCTAGAGGTTTTTTTCATTGCCTGACCTAATGTTTCTTCCCCTGACATATATGACTTTATTTCTTCAACCTCAGTCTCTTCCGGTTTTTTACAGGAAACTGGCCCTAAGAGCATTACTGTCAAAATCAAAACAATTATAAATCGTTTCGTAATGTTAATGGCAGTTCTTCCTTCTCTTTGTATATTTCATGACAATCGTCACAAGTCGTCAGCAGCCGGTTAAATTCAACATCTATAGTCTCCGTATTATGCTCTTTACATAACATGTTCAACTTCCTTACAGCGTCATAAAATCTGCTGCCCATTACAACAAATTCACTTGAAACGCCACGATGTTCTTTCATGTATAACTCCACACAACTGTAACCAATACCCTCTTTCAGCTCCTTTGCCCACATCTCTATTTCAACCCAATCCCTGTTTTTTACCGACCTTGATAACCTCCTCAAATCCCTGGATGCGCTTTTCATCGCCTGCCCTAAAGTCTTATCTTTTTCTCCGGACGTGTGAGTTGCTTCAACCGCTGCTTCCTCCGGCTTTTTGCAGGAAACAAGTCCGGTAAACATTACACACATGATTATTAATATTATCAATAATTTCTTCATATTTTGGAGTTTGTATACCGTAAAATCTATGCGATATCATACTTCATAAATTTAGAATGAGCAATAAATATGTGAAGTAGCATTTATTTCTTTACAATCTCCACAGGAAATAGTAAATTGATGAAGTCCTCTCACTTAGACTAATTCACAAAATAAAATAATGCCCAAGAGTAAAGTACATAATTATGAAAGTGAACTTGAAGCATCATTCGATGTTGTGTTGGATGAGGCAGATAAATTGTACGAAGGACAAGGAAGACTTAGAAAGACATACGAGCGACTTGCAAAGCGTCTGGACGAGTTGAACATTCCATACAGCCTGGTTGGTGGTTATGCTCTCATCCTGCATGGGGTTCGACGTTTCACAGAAGACGTTGACCTTCTGGTGTCAGAAAAGGGATTGGCTGATTTGCATGAAGAGTTGGAAGGACGTGGTTATGTCCGGGTTGCTCCAGGAAGTAGAAACCTGCGTGACACGGAGACAGGAGTCAGGATTGAATTCGTAGTTACTGGAGAGTTTCCCGGAGATGGGAAACCAAAGCCTGTTGCATTCCCAGACCCTCAATCAGTAACAGAGACACATGAAGGGATTAAGGTTATTAATCTGAAATCACTCATAGAACTCAAGATTTCATCCGGCATTACCGCAAAGAGAAGGTTACAAGATCTGGCGGATGTACAACGGTTAATTCAGCAGTATAATTTAACATCTACTTTTGCCGGGAAACTTCATCCTTACGTACGCAAAAAATTCATGGAACTTTTGTGATGATTTAATTCATGTTCAGGTACGAACAGCCGTTCACCCTCACTTTTTGTCCTCAACAACAATATCTTCAGGCTGAATCCAAACGATCTTTCCATCTTCCCATAATGCAACAGGATTGCTTGCTTTCTTATGCTGAAGTAATGCCTCATTAACTGCATCAGACAAGGCTTTTGTTATTTTTTCCTTGTTTTCAAATATTTCAGAAATCTTGTCTTTTGCTACTTTATCAACCATTATATTCCTCCTGTATTTGCTTCCAAATAAATCTATTCTCAACAGAAGTACCGATTTCCCTTCCTCCTGAAGCCAGAAGCTTCGGGGAACCAGCAACCGAATTATCATAAAACAACCATGTATCCACCAATTGCATGTAAAGCTGGAAAAAGTTTTTCATACCCTTATGGTATCGTCTTCTAATAGTTTCTTCAGGCACATTATGCCCGCCCATACGAATTCTTTCAGCAACTCTTGCTATTGCAAATTCCTCACTTGGAAGCCATAGAAAAACAAGGTGGAAAATATATCCAGCTTGTTTAAGATTCTTTATCCAGGGTGCGAAAGTACGACTTGCAAGGGTTGTTTCAAATGCAAAATCCACCTGTTCATTTGCAAGGTGATGTATTCTCTCCAGCATAACACGGCCTGCATGAAAGGCCGCACCTTCAGGCTGGAAAGCGGAAAGACCCTGTGCAATAGTGTCAGCATTTACAAATTCGGTAACGCCAAGAGTCCCTTTGAGCAAAGCTGGGGCAGTCGTTGATTTTCCAGCTCCATTA
>JBHHYW010000356.1:0-3591 GCA_046757745.1 Candidatus Scalindua sp. | reverse complement strand
AAATTATGTAAAGTCATTGAGTATTAAAAAACGGCCACAAAAGGCAATAGTATTACGGCCTTTATTTGTATCCGGCAATCTTCCTGAAGACATGGAAGCTCCGCTTTGGAAGACAATCGAAGCTAGAGAATTTCCACTTTTTGGGCAGATATTAGTAGAACCAAAGATGTATACACCCTCTACAGATGCAATTTATGTAAAGTCCATCTATAATGATAAGGAAATAGCATTTCTCATAGAGTGGGATGATGCCAATCAAAGCCATTCTGGCACTACTGAGGAAGGAGATGTTATGTATGCCGATGCGCTGGCAATTCAATTTCCCTCTCAAATTCCAGAAACGCCCGCAAGCCCCAGACCTTTTTTCTTAATGGGAGATTCTACACTACCAGTTAACCTATGGATGTGGGACTCAGGTACAAATACCTTTAACGAGGCCAATGCAAAAGGAGTTAACAAGACGAAATCTCAGTCAGAAAAGAATAAAGACATTAAGGGTAAAGTCGTTTATAAACAAGGTCAATACACATTGCTGGTCAAACGTGATTTGGCTACATCAGACAAAACAGTTGATGTTCAAATGGAATATAACAAATTCATCCCCATAGCCTTTTTTGTGTGGGATGGACATAATGGAGAAACAGAGGTTAAGGTGGCTGTCTCTTCCTGGTACTATCTCTTTCTGGAGAAAAGAGAAACAGGCAGGAATATTTTATATTCAATCATTGCTTTATTGTTTACCATTATAGCGGAAATAGTCTTCGTAAGGAGAATAAGACGAAATGATATGTCTAACCAAAAAATTACTGAATCACGGTAACATCGTTATCGTAACTGCTTGAAACAAACATAGATATATTTCTTCTGTTTAATTGTTAACAATTATCAAATCAATTTAGTTCCCTGGCTCAATAAGGAAAGTACAGTAATAGACTTTACTGAAATAAAGCGCTATAATTACATTAGGAAATTCAAAATGCATAGATTATGTCTTAGAACACGTATATTATCTGGTTCGAAGGAGAAAAAGATGGAATTGAAAGACATGACAGGATTGGAGATAAGTTTTACTTGTCCAACTTGCTTAAAAAAGATAAAAGATTTCCGTCTCAATGGCTATACTCTGGAATTTTCTGGATGCTCTTCGTGTACTGGGGCTACAAGCTGTTGTATCAGATGCCCGGAATGCGGGCCGAGATCGAATTGCTTGTATATTAGCAACGGTAAGCATTATTATTTGGCATCATGCTCTTTGGCCTTGTCTGGAGGGTTGCAACAAGGTTTCGCTCTGGTAGAAAATGATGAAGGGGCTGCAACGAAGTATTTCCCCTTGATTTCAATAATTACCTGAGTACTATAAACCTTAGTATTTACACAATCTACCGAATCATCATATCACGCAGGCATATATGGATATGCTTTTTATAAATTAAGTTTTTTTTACAGGGATGTAATATATGAACTATCTTGCCATACATTAGCTATAGACTGGTCAAGTTTATAGTTTCACTAATTTGTTGAATAAATATAAACATTAGTGTTAGACAAATAAGAATAAAATAGGAGAAAATAAAATGGGTCTGCCAAGAACATTTGTTGGTTTTAGTAGTACAGATATTCATTACTATCACCTAATGCAAGCGTGGAAGAGTAACGAAAATATTGACTTTAGCTTCACTGATTGTCAGCTTTCTGACGAATTAGACTCTGAAAATGAAGAATACATAAAAAGAAAGTGTCGTGAGCGAATCAATATGGCTGGAAAATATGTATTGCTTATCGGTGAAGATACCAGAAGCAAACACAAATATGTTCGATGGGAAGCTGAAGTTGCAATAGAAAAAGGTTGTACTATTATCGGAGTTAATCTTAATGGCTCAAAAAGAATGCAAGCTGATACATGCCCCCCTATAATTCGAGATATAGGTGTTATTTTCATCCCTTTCTCACCTAAAGTTATTGCGCACGCAATTAAAAACTATTCAATGCCTAATGACCACGGCAATTACTATTATAATGAATCTGTATATGAGGGGCTTGGTTTATGAATGAAGAGTAATATTTAAATGAAAGGCTTGAGGATCCATTTATGCATGGAAAAACATTGTCTCAAAAAATATTAGAACAGCACCTCGTAAAAGGAAAACCTATACCTGGTGAAGAAGTGGGTATTAGAATAGACCATACATTTACACAAGATGCGACAGGAACTATGGTTTATTTAGAGTTTGAAAGAATGGGAATTGACAGAGTGAAGACTGAATTATCTGTAAGTTACGTAGACCATAATCTATTGCAAACAGATTTCAGAAACATGGATGATCATCTGTTTTTGCAAACTTCTGCCGCAAAGTATGGCGTATTTTTTTCTAAACCAGGGAATGGAATTTCTCATCAGGTTCATTTCGAGCGTTTCGGAATTCCGGGGAAAATCTTGCTCGGTTCAGACAGCCATACTTGTACAGGAGGGGCAATGGGTATGGTGGCTATTGGCGCAGGGGGTTTAGATGTTGCATTGGCTATGGCCGGAGAACCATATTATCTTAAATATCCGAAAATATTTGGAGTCAAACTTACAGGTAAGTTACAGGATTGGGTTAGCGGGAAAGATATTATTCTCGAGATGTTGAGACGTCATTCCGTAAATGGAGGGATAGGATATATTGTTGAATATTTTGGGCCTGGAGTAAAGAGCCTGAGCGCAACAGATCGCTCTACAATAGCAAACATGGGTGCAGAATTAGGAGCCACAACTACCGTATTTCCTTCAGACATTCAGACTAGAAGATATCTACAATCTCAGGAAAGGGGTAATGCATGGATTGAATTAAAGGCTGACAGTGGAGCAAAATATGATAAATTGGAAGAAATAAATTTATCAGAACTCGAACCGCTTATAGCCTGCCCTTCCTCTCCAGACAATGTAAAAAAGGTTAAAGACGTGGAGGGTGAACCTGTACATCAATGTATTGTTGGCTCCTCTGTCAATTCATCTTTCCGTGATCTAATGGTAGTCTGCAAGGTTCTGGAAGATAAAAAGATTCATGAACATGTTTCTTTTGAAATTAATCCGGGCAGCAGGCAGGTACTTGAAAACGTAACAGTCAAAGGCGGTATTATTTCCCTGTTAAATGCAGGAGCAAAGATTCAACAATCCGGTTGCCTGGGATGTATTGGAATGGGACAGGCCCCAGCGTCAGGCACCGTTTCCTTGAGAACATTTCCAAGAAATTTTCCCGGTCGCAGTGGAACAAAAGATGACAGGATATATCTATGCAGTCCGGAAACAGCAGTAGCTGCCGGCATATTCGGAGAAATTAGAGACCCTAGAAATCTGGGAACTTACCCAAGAGTATCAAATCCAAGAAAATATATCATAAATGAATCAATGATAATCCCTCCAGTATCCGATACCGCAAAAATAGAGGTCAAGCGTGGACCAAATATAATACCTTTCCCGGATTTCAAAGAATTGCCTGAATCACTGGCATGTAAGGTAATCCTAAAGGTCGGTGATAATATTACCACTGACCATATTATGCCAGCCGGTAATACGGTACTGCCGTTACGAAGTAACATTCCCGAAATAAG
>JBHHYW010000355.1:0-3600 GCA_046757745.1 Candidatus Scalindua sp. | reverse complement strand
CTATAATATTTTTATCCAGAGGTTTTTTATGATAAATGAGGTGTCGGTTCAGTTGTAAGGTATAAGAATCTACGTCTATTCTATGAATTATTTTTCCTGCACAAGTTTTTATTAAACCGTCAGAGCTGAAATCAACTATTCTGGTTCTCTTCTCCTGTATGAACATATGAATATGTTTCTGCAATCCATCAACAGCTATCTCCAATTGGCCATATATGTTGCCTTCTACTGTTTTACTTACATAGTAATATACGCCACAAACAGTGATAGTTCCTGTCAGGACAAATGGAAGTAGAAACCAGAATAATATTTTTTTTCTTATAGTCAGAACTTAACTCCTTTCACTCGCCAACTTCTTGTTTTTGCAACTCAATATAAAAACGATAATGTTTAAGTGTATAAATGGAAGGCTAAAGCCATTCCGCTACAATTTACTGGTATACCAAAGTTTATGAAAAAATCCTTGAATTTGTCATTTTTACCCGCCAGTCTTTAGGCGGGCTGAATAGATCCTGAACTAAATTCAGGAACTTCAGTTCCAAAATCCACTAATTTTTCTTCATATTATAGTATCATACCTTTTTAAAACCAAGTACATTGTGTCTTTAATCCTTTTCTATTTTTATTACCGTTACCATTATCAGTTTTCATTACCACTATTTTTCAATCGAAATCTTCACATGTTCCAACAGATCATTAAAGTCAAATGGCTTGATCAAACAAATCACTACAGGAGGTTGTACGGATTGAATTGATGGAAGAAGAGAGGGTTCACCAGTCATCAGTATTACGGGAATCTCTTTTGCATAGTTCTGCAGGTCTTTAATAAGTTTCAGATCCTTGTTTCCGGGCATATTAATGTCCGTAATAAGGAGATCATACTCTGTAGACCTCAACATTTCAGTAACTGCTTTTGCGTCATTTGCACAATTACATTCGTATCCCATTCCACGCAACAAATCTGCAGTAGCTTGCAAAAATGTATCTTCATCATCGGCAACCAGTATTCGCCCTATATCTGACATTTTATACACTCCTCAATCCCTTAATTCTTTACAGGCAGAACATTTGTTCCGAACCAATAATCCCTTAATGATTCTATTTTCTGTATGAACTCCTCATAAGACATAGGCTTTGTAACATAGCCATTAGCTCCGTTTCTATACGCTTCTAAAATAGTGTCTTGATCGGAGCTTGTTGATAAAATAACTACAGGGATTGAACAATACCCTGGATTCTTCTTCAGGAATTTAAGCACATCCATCCCATTAACCTTGGGTAAATTAAGGTCTAATATCATCAAATCAATTAGTGACGGCCTTCCATTGACATCATCAGTACTCGATTGCGAATCCTGTGCGGATGAATCCATGTTGTTGAAGAAGTCTATTACCTCTTCTCCATCCTTCATTAATAGAACTTCATCCTTAACATTCTCCATCTTGAATATATCAAGAATCAAGTCTGCGTGATCAGGATCGTCTTCTATTATCAAAACCTTTCTTTCTTTCAAATATATATTCCTCCCCATTTCGGAATTCGGAATTCAGATTGTTTTTTCCGCTAAACTAATAAAAGGGGACAGGCTACTTTTTTGATAAAAGTGATGGTGAGCATGGAGTGAAATCTTTTAACAGACCACGGAAAAGCAAGGAATAAGAGATATTAGGCATAAAAGTAGCCTGTCCCCTTTTATGGGTATTGTAAAACAAAATCTTGAACCTCTGCCATCCTTAAGTGGACTTTCAATCCAGAGCTTACCTGCATGTAATTCAACAATCTTTTTAACTATAGCCAATCCAACACCTGTGCCTTCTGCCTCTATATCCTTAAGCCGTCTGAATATCTTAAATATCTGCTCCTGGTATTCCTCCCGAATACCAATACCCGTATCCTCAACAAAGAATTTATAGTAATCCGCTTCTTTATTGCAGCCAATGCTGATACGCCCGGACTCACCGTCACTTTGCTCTGTCCTCTCGTTCCCAAGCTCAGCTTGGGAACGAGGTAGATTTTGAAGAGTTTTAGCCTGTTTACCGTTACCCATAAACTTGATTGCATTTGTAATCAGATTTGAAAATACATCCTTCATTCTTCTCTCATCACAAAATACAGCAGGTAAATTATGCTCGATTAAGACATTAATTTTGTTCGTCTTTATCCTGCCTTTCAATGAACTCACTATCTCTTTGACAATCTTACCGCTATCATTTTCTCTAAAATTGCACGCAATCTTTCCTGCTTTTAATACTTCCATAATCTCCTGGATTTTCTGAGACATTCTCTTTACGTTTGTCCTGATCCTCTCTATATAATATTTTTCTTTATCATTATAAACGTCTTTATAAGCCCTGTATAACCTTGAAGTATAACCTTCAATTACAAACAGTGGTTCTTTTAAATCGTGTGAGACAATATAAACAAATTCTTCCAGTTCTTTGTTTATCGTTGCTAACATATTTGCCTTCTCAGTGTTTAATCTCTCCGCCTCAGCTAATTTTTTCTCATCACCTAACTGTTTGAGATTCAGTCTTATCACGTGTGGCAAGATTTCAAGAAACCCTCCTTCTTTCACTATATAGTCTCTGGCGCCAGCCTTCATCATCTCTACCGCTACCTTTTCATCTCCATGTCCGGTCATCATAATGAACTGAATTTCAATTTTTTGCTCTTTAAGGGCATTGATAATCTGCCCCGCCGACATATCCGGCAACTTGTAATCCAGCAGCATAAGATCGGCCGGATTGTTAACAACCAGGTCAATTGCCTGTGCCCCATTGTGGACAACCCCCACATCAAAACCTTCGCACTTCAGGCTCCTCGCAATCAAACGAGACAACCCTTCATCGTCTTCTACAACTATTATGTTTACTTTTTGCCTGCAATCTCTTCTTTTTTCTTCCATTCAATACCTTTGATGGATTAAAGGTTCCGGCTTATTGCATCACCCAAGCTCTTCACGTTGATCGGTTTAGTAACGTAATCATCCATACCTGCCTCAATGCACTTTTCACGGTCACCTTTCATTGCATTTGCCGTCATAGCAATAATCGGAATGCTGTGATTCCGCACGGATGAACTTTCATCACGTACTCTATGAGTGGCCTCGTAACCATCCATCACCGGCATCTGGCAGTCCATCAAAACCAGATCGTAATCCAGTTTTTCCAGTGATTCAATAACCTCCTTACCATTAGTAACTACGTCCGCATGGTATCCAAGTTTTTTATCCAATAAACGCAAGGCAATCTTCTGATTGACCATGTTGTCCTCTGCCAGGAGGATGCGAACGCGCTTTTTAAGATTCTCAGAAATGGAATATTTTGTGATTATCTGCCCGGAAGCACCGTTATCAGGTTCACCGGTTTTCCCTGTGACAATATGGAGACATTCAAGTAGTTGAATCTGTTTAACCGGTTTGTTCAGATACGCCATAAAGCCCAGTTTTCTGAAATGCTCTGCATCCCCGCGTGTGCCAATGGAAGTCAGCATCACAAGAATCAAGTCACTAAGCTCTGGAACTGACTTGATCTCTCTACCAAGAGATTCCCCATCCATCTCCGGCATGTAGTAATCAACCAAAGCAACCTGAAATGGATT
>JBHHYW010000354.1:0-3601 GCA_046757745.1 Candidatus Scalindua sp. | reverse complement strand
GCTGCCGTCACGCAGCGTTGTATCGTATACAATTACTTTCTCTCTGGTTTTCATGGTATTATGTGGTTTCTAATAACTCTTTTCTTGGAAAGTCAATCTGTCACAAAAACTCATACTTTTTTTTTGTGTAATGTAAAAATGAACTATCTTCAGGTATTTTTGTCTTTGAATTTATATAAAATAAGGGTAAAATTGCGATAAATTGTACAAAAAATTAATATTACAGTGCTAAATTGTCTTGTCAAGTACAAACAATTTTGTGGATTCTATCAATAAATCAGAATAGCGGGGGCGAGTATGAAGGGTTTTCACGGTAAAGATTCGGGTTCTCAGGATATGCCGCATGGTATGCCGGAAGGAACTATCAAAGAAGTTTATTCACAAATAAAAGAGCACGGACATGGCAAGGTTTCTCATCAATATATGAAGAATACTCAAAACCAACTGCGGCTTGTCTTCTGGGAAACAACTGCCGGTTGCAATCTGGAATGTATCCACTGCAGAAGGCTGGACGTTAGTACACAATTGATGAATGATGATTTGACAACGGAAGAATCATTCGAACTCGTTGATGCCATTGCTGAAGCGGGTAATCCTATTCTTGTCTTAAGCGGAGGAGAACCGCTGTTTCGTCCTGACATATTCGATATTGCAAAACATGCAGTGGAAAAAGGTTTAACTGTAGCATTGGCTACCAATGGCACATTGGTGGACGAAGCCATGGCCAGGAAGATTGTAGATGCCGGAGTATCCAGGGTTTCCATAAGCCTTGATGGTGCGGATGCGGAAACTCATGATAAATTCCGAAAACTGAAGGGATCTTTCGAAAGGGCGATCGAAGGATTCAATCATTTAAAGGATCTGGGGATGGGTATGCAGGTAAACTGTACGATTGCGAAACACAATGAAGATCAGCTTCGTGACCTGTATAACCTTGCCGTAAAACTTGGTGCTGAGGCGATTCACATCTTTATGCTCGTTCCGGTTGGCTGCGGTGTTGAAATAGCCGAAGACCAGATGCTGCCTGCGGAAAGGTACGAGGAACTCCTTAACATTTTCTATGATTTGTCCAAAGATGCAGTGATCCAGACAAAGGCGACGTGTTCGCCTCACTACTTCAGGATAATGCGAGAGCGGGCAAAAGAAGAGGGCGTTAAAATTACACCGAAAACACATGGTATGGCTGCCATGACGAAGGGCTGTCTGGCTGGAACCGGAGTGTGCTTTGTTTCTCATAAGGGAGAGGTATTCCCCTGTGGATACCTGCCTGTAGAGGCGGGACATATCAAGAAACAGAAGTTTAAAGATATCTGGAAAGATTCTCCGGTCTTTGCTAAACTCAGAGAACCTGACCTGCTGGGAGGCAAGTGTGGTGAATGTGAATACAAAAAGGTCTGCGAAGGCTGCAGGGCACGCGCATTCTATGAGACAGGAGACTATATGGCAGAAGAGCCGTATTGTATTTATAAACCTAAGATGATGAGCAAGAGTTAACTTGAAACATATTTACAGGGGATTTTCAGTGGGTACATTTTATGTTGGGTGTAGGGTAGATAATCATATCAACCGTGAAAAAACGGTGAAGGTATCGAGGATGCTTGTTGATACCGGTAGCGAATTTACGTGGATCAGCGAAAAGACACTTACTAAAATAGGTGTAGAGCCGGAGAAAAAAGATATTCCTTTTATAATGGCTAACGGTCAAAATATTACTAGAACAATAGGATTTGCTATTATCCATGTAAATAAAGCGTTTACAATTGACGAAGTAGTCTTCGCCCAGAAAGGCGATATGCAATTACTCGGAGCAAGATCACTTGAAGGACTAAATCTAAGGGTAGACTCAAAAGGGAAGAAATTAGTGGCTGCAGGACCTGTTAATGCTGCAAACGTTTCATTTGCTCCCTGACACAATGTACAAGCCAAATCTGCATGATTCAATAATTAGTTTTCGCTTTTATATTTCAAACTATTATTAGGGAATTTTATATACTATTACATGGAATCTATTGAAAAAGAGCATATCATAAAAAAAGCAAATCATATAAGGAGACTGTATGATTGGACAATACATTGGGCAAAGACCCCTCACAGCACTTGGGCACTCTTTATACTTGCTTTTTGTGAATCTTCTTTCTTCCCCATACCTCCGGATGTTCTCTTAATTGCACTGGCAGTTGCTCTACCATCCAAGTCTTTCAGGTATGCGTGGATATGCTCTGCAGGATCGGTGCTGGGAGGATGTTTTGGTTATTTTATTGGTTATGAGCTTTTTGAGTATGTCGGGAGGCCAATAATAACTTTTTACAATATTACCGACGCGTTTGATGCGGTGAGTACTCAATATCAAGATAACGCATTTACGGCAATTGTGGTGGCCGGGTTTACACCTATTCCTTATAAGGTATTTACTATTTCTGCCGGTGTATGCAAAGTAAATATCTTTATCCTGATTCTGGCATCTGCAATAGGTAGAAGCGCAAGGTTTTTCCTGGTTGCATGGTTGTTCTATGTATTTGGCCCAAAGATAAAGGTATTTATCGAGAAGTTCTTTAATATCTTTACCATTGTATTTGTAATACTATTAATCAGCGGATTTGTTGCTATAAAATACCTCCTATAGTTAGTTAGTGTTTTAATAAAAAGATTTTGACCAATACTGAATCAAGTTCAGCACAAGCTTTGGCAAGAATTTAGGAATCCCTTAATTCCTCGATATTATAATTCCCGCCTGAGGCGGACCTTGAGTTGCCCACAGGGGCGATTTTAGCGGCCGACTTGTTCGGGTTAGGAAATATCATGTATAAATATCTCTTATTACTTTTCTTCTCTGTTTTTTGTATAAACGTACATTCTATAAGTTGCGCAGAAGATCCCCTGATAGAAGACCTTTTGAGAGAGGGACAGAATATCCGTGAGCCGGTCGTTGCCGGGCGTTTTTATCCAGGTTCAGAAGCCGAACTCTCGAAGAAGGTAAATAATTATCTGGATAAGGCATTCATAGAGAGCCTGCCGGGTAAACCTGTGGCCATAATCTCTCCACATGCCGGCTACCAGTATTCGGGGTCAGTAGCGGCATATGGTTATAAAGCCATAAAAGATTACAAATATAAAAGAGTAATAGTACTTGCCCCCAGCCATTATTCGAGATACAGGGGAGCATCGATACTTGATGTTGATGCCTATAATACACCGTTGGGACTTGTAAAGCTGAATCAGGGCATTTGCAACAACCTTATAAATAATCCTCCTTTTATCGGGACATTCAAGAAGGCACATCAAAGAGAACACTCCATCGAGACACAATTGCCATTTTTGCAAACGGTACTTGGAAACGACTTTGAACTCATTCCTATACTCATTAGCAGGCTCGGTGGCGAAGAATTTGATTTTATTGCTGATAAATTGAGGCCATTAATAGATGAAGATACGCTGATAGTTGTAAGTTCTGATTTTACTCATTATGGTTACGGATATGATTATGTTCCTTTTAAAAAGGATGTGGAGGCAAATTTAAAGAAACTTGACTATGGGGCGTTTGAACGTATCCTCGCATTGGATTTTGACGGTTTCATCAGATACAAAAAGGCAACCGGTATAA
>JBHHYW010000353.1:0-3606 GCA_046757745.1 Candidatus Scalindua sp. | reverse complement strand
ATCAACTGTTACAAATGCGTAGTCGTTTGCCCCACAGGTATTGATATTCGTAACGGTATTCAGATGGAGTGTATTGCCTGCACGTCCTGTATTGATGCATGTGACGAGGTAATGAGAATAACAAAAAGACCAGAGGGACTTATTCGTTACGAATCCGAAAATGGGCTGAAAGGGGAAAAGACCATCTTCTGGAAAATGAAAACGTGTATTTACTTTGGTCTAACCCTGCTTTCATTCCTGGGACTGTTTTTATATGTTTTAAATAGGTCAGAGTTGGACATCACTGTATTGAGGGCACACGAAAATCCTTATCAGGTATTAAGCACATCAGAAGGTAAGACTTTGATTGCGAATCATTTTACGCTAAACTTAAAGAATCAGGGTTCACAGGAGATGGAAGTTGATATCATACGAACAGATGAAACGGGAAACAGTGAAATAGAAATCATAGCGCCAACACTTCCTGAGATAATTCCACCTGGCGAAGCAATCAAAAACCACATTTTTATAAAGTTTTCAAATTCAATCTTAGGCAAAAAAGGCAGTAGATATTTCAAATTACAGATTACAGCAAAATCAACGAGTGTAACAAAGGAATATATAAAGGAAATCAGTCTTGTTGGACCTATCTAATCAATTAATAAATAGAATCGGTGATATGATGCCAGTTATGGTTCCTTTTGCCGTTATTGCCGCAAGCATTACTGGCAGTATACATTGTGTAGGGATGTGTGGCGCCTTAGCGCTTACTGCTGGCTTACAGAGCAAAAGTGGCCTTATAAATTACCATCTTGGACGCCTGCTTGGTTACTTATGTGTAGGTGCTCTGGCTGGATTCCTGGGATCTGAATTTATTAATTCTGAGATGAAATATATATCCATAATCTCCAGTATTTTTTTAGGAGTCAGTTTCCTGGTTATAGGTTTCAGTATAATGAGAAAAGGACAGATTCATATCAGACAACCTGATTTTCTGAAGCTGTTCTACCAGAGAAGAGTTGGCCGGTTACTGGAAAGCAAAGCTTCTCATTCGGTTTCAAGTTTTTTAATTGGTTTGCTGAGTCCTTTATTACCATGTGGATGGTTATACGGTTTCATTTTAATAGCAGTCGCAACAAACAACGCCCTTTGGGGGGGCATATTGCTTACATCTTTCTGGGCAGGTACACTTCCTGCACTTTCAGGTATTTCATTATTGGCAAGCAAGCCGATTAAGTTCTTCAAAACCAAGGCAACTGTCTTTCTGGGTATCTTCCTGATGTTTATAGGCTTTTCGAGTATAGTACTAAAGCTGTCCAGTCTGGCAGTAAAACATTGCCATTAACACCCCACCTGGCCGAGTTGGACGTATTAGATATATATCCGTGTCAATTCGTGTCATAAGCAACATTTCTCCCTTGTTTTTTCATGCCTGTATACGTTAAAATGTAATCTTTATATTGTGTATAGATGATATCAGGCGTTTTACCGGGGGGTTGAGAAGATGTATCGTGAGAAAATAAAGGTTCTGGATTGCACCATCAGGGATGGTGGCCTTATCAATAATTACCACTTTACTACAGATCTTGTTAAAGCGGTTTATGGTGCTGCCTGTGACAGCGGTATCGATATTATAGAGATTGGCAAAAAACTCTGCGAGAGCGATGAATATACACGTGAAAAATATGGCAAATGGAACTTTTGTGATGAGGATGATATCAAACAGGTTGTGGGATCCCATGAGTGTGAAAATCCGCCAACCCTGGCTGTGATGTATGATGTGGACAGGGTAGACGTCTCATCACTACCTCCTGCCGATCAGAGTGTTGTAGGGATGATACGAACCGCCTGTTATGTTCCGGATATTGACAAGGGGCTGGACTTGGTAAAACGCAGCAAGGATCTTGGTTATCAAACCACCATCAATATCATGGCATCCTCTGCGGCAATAGAAACTGAATTGATCGAAGCCCTGCAGCAGGTTAATGGTGTTGCAGAAGCGGACTACCTCTATCTGGTGGACAGTTATGGAGCATTCTATTCAGAGCAGGTAACCAGCTATCTGAAACTTTACAAGGAACATGCTCCGAGTAAGGAACTGGGATTCCATGCCCACAACAACCAGCAACTGGCTTTCTCAAATACCCAGCAGGCTATTATAGATGGTGTTAATCTGCTGGACGCAACCATAAACGGTATCGGCCGGGGCGCTGGCAACTGTAATCTGGAGCTTCTGCTTAATTTCCTGAAGAATCCTAAGTTTGATGTCAGGCCGATATATAAGGCTATCCAGGAGCATCTGGTGCCATTACGCAAGGAGATTGAGTGGGGCTTTAATGATATCTATGGAATCAGCGGCCACCTGAATCAGCATCCTCGAAGCGCAATGAAACAACGGGCCAATGCTGAAGTCAAAGACAACTGTTACGATTTCCTGCTTGAGGCCACTTCATAGATAATGCAGTCTCAAGCCGTCAGTTATATTATCTTCCAGGGGATACTCTACTTCCACGCATACAGTAACGTAGAAAACACGCTATAAGAAAATTTATAAAAGGTTTATTTTCCTCTTATGATAATTAATTATTTCATTCTTCCAAAGGAATGGTATACGAAATTGCGCCCAGTAAATCACCAACCTTCTTATCTAGATGACAAATCGTACATCCTTCTGTAACGGCGGTTACACTTGTAGCCGCCCTTAAATAATATATACCTTCGATCTTCTCTACCCTTTCAATATATGCATTTCCCCATGCCAAGGCGTTAATTGCTTTTCTTTCGAATTGGTCCCTGGGATTGTTATCCGGGTTAAATGGAGTGCCTGTTGCATCCAGCAATCTAGCCTTGTGCCACCCTTTTTCTTCCATCACCTTAAAAACCCTTTTAGACAGGGTTGCCGCAGACAATAGATCCGGATTTTTAACATATTCTTCTGTAATAAGTTCAATAAATGTCTTATATAAATCATCAAGCAATTTCACAGTTTTTCTAGCTTGATCTATATCTTCATCATCAGGATAGTCCTTTGCAATTGTTATAGTGCTTGTAAGAAATAAAGTTACTATTAAAAGAAGACCTAACTTTAGGGATTTTTTTTGCATATTTACATTCCTTTTATCTAATGGATTAGAGATGTATATGGTTTTTCTGGTGTTTAGAGAATAAACATGGATTTAACTAACAAGTGCAAATTTTTCTAATAGTTCTTATATTGTTAAATACTTCATCTGTTATGATTTTATGAAATAATTGGATGGAATGGAAGGCTAAATTACAGAATCCAACATCTAGAATCTATCAGCCTTCCAAACCGATTCTTTTATCCTCTCTGCGATGTCGTGCACTACGGGCACCAGTACGAGGGCTTGAAGTGTGGAGAAGGGTGATCTGCCGAATACGGTAATTCTTGCATACTGCATTTGCAAATCAACATCAATTACATCAACACAAGATAACAAACAACTTGAAAGTGGTTACGGTCGGAATGGATTAATTGAGAAATATATTGGGTTGTATTACATTGATTAAATATATAAAATAGTTTATCTAATGTATGGAGGATAAGTAATTAAATGTGGAATAAAAGATTTGGAACAGGGATACCTGCTTATACTGTAGAGTATG
>JBHHYW010000352.1:0-3617 GCA_046757745.1 Candidatus Scalindua sp. | reverse complement strand
CTGAGGTGTGTATCCTTCCGCTTGTTTCTGTGGTAGGAACCCTCTGTACACGGTGGGTTCCACTTTCAAAACATAATTTGCTATAAACTGACTGTCCTGAAATGGAGAAGGTTATCTCTTTGAAACCTCCAATCTCTGTATAGCTGGAATCTAATATTTCAATCTTCCATTTCTGTTTTTCGGCATATTTTGTGTACATCTTGAAGAGATCGGCTGCAAATAGCGCAGCTTCGTCGCCGCCAGTTCCCGCCCGAATCTCCATTATTGCATTCTTGTCAGAGTCATCACCTTCTGTAAAGAAACACCCTTTAACCGCTTCAAACAACTCTAGTTCTTTTTCTTCAAGATTGTTGAGTTCGTCCCTGGCCAGGTTGCTTAGATCTTTATCACCATTATTTTCGGCAAGAATGGCCCTGGCGTCTTCCTTTTGTTTTAATGTTTCGTCCAGTTGGAGATATTTGGTTACGAATTTTGAAAGCCTGCCGTGCTCTTTAACGTAGGAGGTATATCTGGCATTGTCGGAAATAACCTCCGGATCAGATAAATGCTTTTCCAGTTCATTATGACGTTCAAACATCTCCTTCAGTTTCTTTAAAAGTTTGTCATTTATCTGCACCACTATTCTCCGATTTCTCTTCTACAGCAACTGCACTTTGGTAGTCTGTACTACTATCACCGGCAGCCTTTGCTGAATCGCCTTGAGCAGAATCTTTAGTCCATTTGAATTTCTGCTTAAAGCGTTCAACCCTTCCGGCGCTATCCACAAATTTCTGTTTTCCGGTGTAAAATGGATGGCACTTTGAGCAAACCTCTACTGCAATTTTGCTTTTTGTTGATCTTGTTTTAAAAGTTTCTCCACAGCCGCAGGTAACGGTTGTCTCTACATATTCTGGATGAATTCTTTCTTTCATTGATAATCGTCTCCATTCAGTTAAACGTATTTAAAAAATTAATAGTCTATACATTATTTTAAATATCCCATATGCAATTAGTTAACGCAAATTAAATAATACCTCAATATTATCAGAGAACATAAACTACTGCAACAAAAAACATTAGTCATTAGCCGACAATTTCTTGCCTGTTTGTCGGCAGACAGGCTTTTTTTGACTGCCCGTCCGAAAGGATTCATACTGGCGGGGAAATTGTCACCTTATAGACTGTTTTAGTACGGGCGTATTGCCATACGCCCCTGGTGTGTTAAAGAAAAATGTTTAATGCTTGTCCTCATGAAAATGGGGAACAAATCAAGCAACTTTCTTTATAAGTTATCTATCATTCGTTGCATAAACATACACCAGCCTCTCTTTCGAGAGGATTTCAATTCTGGAATCCTCTCGAAAGAGAGGCATGCCTCCAAACATTCAGTAATAAATCCTGTTCAAAAGGTATTTGCACAAGCTCAGTTTATGTTTGACACTATGTCCTTAAACTGATATCCTCACTGCACTTATTAAGAGATTAAGGGTATTTAATGTTAACGTTTTGTAACATATTTTCTCTGTGTTTACGAAAGGCACGGTTTTTGAGAATATATGGAAATTACCAATGATAATGTAAATAAGTATAGAGAGCGCACACTTGAACTCGGTTATTCGTTCTTTAAATCGAAGGTATTGTTAACTGCAGTCAGGCTCGATGTCTTTAACATTATCGGTGAAACGGGACTATCTGCTGGTGATATATCGGCAAAGCTAAATTCAAATGTATGTGCAACAGAGACATTCCTGGATGCTATGGTTAGTTTAGATTTGCTCAAAAAAACTACTAATATGTATTTTAACACTGAGGAAGGAAAAGAGATATTTATAGATGGAAGGGATAGGTATATAGGAGGCATTGTTGCTCTTCAAGATATTATGTGGAATGCGTGGAGTAGGCTAAGTGATTCCGTGATTTCAGGGGAGCCTGCACGTACGCCAGACATGTTTCAGGCGGACAAAAACGAAACAAAAAATTTTATCACTGCTATGCACAATACAGCCATGTCCGTTGCTCCTGTAATATCAAGAGAAATAGACTTGAGTGACTGCAAAACCATGATTGATCTTGGTGGGGGAGCCGGTACATATTCACTGTTTTTTTGTACGCGTAACAGTAACCTTAAGTCAACAATCTTAGATTTACCCGGAACTTTGAAGATTACGAAAGATCTGATTTCAAATTCCAGTGTTGCTAACAGGATAAATCTGATAGAAGGCGATTTTAATAAAGAAATAAAAGGGCAATACGATGTTGCTTTTCTCTCGAATATTATTCATGGTGAAGGAGAGCAGGAAAATATTGCATTAATAACAAGGGTATATAATGTGCTAAACAGTGGCGGGAAGATAATAATTCAGGATTTTATCCTTGATAATGATAAGGAGTCTCCCTGTTTTCCCGCTCTTTTTTCCCTCAATATGCTGTTATTTACGGAAAATGGACGTACATATTCATTTCAGGAGATTGAAGGATGGCTTAAGGAAGCCGGGTTCTGTGACTTAACGAGAATGGACTTAAAGCTTCCCAGGTCCATTTCAGTTTTGACAGGAAGGAAATAATATGTCTGAAAATCTTGTACATATTCTATCAAATATCGGTAGGCCAAATATCATGTTGGTAGGAGATTTTATGCTGGATAAATATGTCTGGGGCGAAGTAAACCGCATATCACAGGAAGCTCCAATTCCTGTATTGAATGTAACATCTGAGGAAATAAGGCCGGGTGGGGCTGGAAGTGTTGCGAACAATCTTGCACATCTTGGGGCTAATGTTCATTGCTATGGGGTTATTGGTAATGACAATGAAGGCAGGCTGCTGTTAGACAACTTAAATGATTTAGGAGTCGATACAGAAGGAATTATTCAAGATTCGGATAGACCAACGACCGTAAAGGTCAGAATGATGGGACATCTTCAATCTGCAGGAAAAGGTATTCAACAGCTTTTGAGGATTGATTATGAAAAGACTGATGATATTGAAGAGGAAAAACAGGATGAGATTATAAATAAGATTGAAGGCAGAATTCAGCAAGTTGATATAGTACTGATTTCTGATATGAGCAAAGGATTATTGTCCAGGCGAATCCTGGACGCTGTTATCAAATCGTGTAAAGATTACAAAGTGCCAGTTATAGTAGATCCGGGGCTTACTAAAGACTATGGAATTTATAAAGGTGCGACTGCGATAACGCCTAACCGGTTTGAAACAAAACTGTCGTCTGGGATTAAGATAACGGACGTTAACAGTATGAAATCTGCTGGGAAGAGATTACTGGAAGAGAATTTATTTGAGTACGTTATTATAACAGCAGATAAGGATGGGATGTTTTTATACAGTAGGGATGGAGAATGCAAATTAATCTCTACCGTGCCCAAAGATGTCTATGATGTTAGCGGTGCGGGGGACATGGTTTTGAGTGTTTTCGGGTTTGTGGTGGGAAGTAAAAACAGTTTTGATGATGCCGCCATGATTGCAAACGTTGCTGCCGGGGTTGAGGTTGGAAAGATTGGCGCTGTACCCATAAGTAAGAGTGAGATACTGAGTGAACTTATGGGAGGGTCAAATCCTCTTTACGCAAAGATTAAGGTTCTGGACGAGCTAGAAGAAATACTCAATAGCCACAGGAAAGAAAA
>JBHHYW010000351.1:0-3619 GCA_046757745.1 Candidatus Scalindua sp. | reverse complement strand
ATAGCCTTTTTTAGTCACACCAGCATAGCTGGTGGTTTACTGTACAGATTAATTATTCTTCTACCCTGTCCCCGTCCGAACGGGTTCATCCGGGCTGGCGCCAGTTTGCCAAGCGGGAATCCCTCAATCGTAAATAGTAATTCCCAAATCTTTTTGTTTTTTCCTTCTTATTTCTAACATCTAGTCCCTGTGCTCTCTGCGATCTCCTTGTCCTCGGCTTTTGTCCGGGGATTTCGTGGCAAATCCCCCTTTTCTTCTTTTGCCTTTGACCTCAGTTCCCCTTTGCGTTCTTTGCATCTGGTGAATCTTTCAAGATCGACTGTAATGCAACAATCAGATTACTGGCGTCATGCCTGGTATAGGTGTTTAGCTCCCGGTTATGAAAATATTTCTGCATATAATTCTGAAAATGGGCGTCATCCCACTGCAGCCTCTCTTTCAACTGCCGCAGATAATATTCCTGCCGCAAGGTTATTCCTTTGTTTGTCACTCGATAATGGCGGGTTCTGACAAAATAACGCATCAGTTTATGAAACTGATTATCGGTCAAATCCTTTGCGGATCGAACACCGGTGATTCGCTCAAGAATATTTCGGTACTCGTCATCACTCAGGGATAATTCCTTTTTAACGATGTGAATAACCGCCAGTTTTTTCTTATCCATTTAAAAGTTGAAGGTTAATGGCTTTTGTGTTAACTAATTTTTTTGTTGCACAAAATAAAAGAATGCATTATATTTTGCATATTAATGTAGCTTACAGTACTATATATATCAAGTACTGTTTATAGGTTAACACCATGACATAATGATTATATTGGTTTTTTGATGAATATCTAGAGGAGGATTATATGCTGGTTAAAGTTAAATATCCTTACAGAAGGCGCAAGCAAAGACTTAACGCGGCACTCGAAATTTCGTTACCCAATCAAGTTAAAGGCAGGACGAAAAATGTAAGCGCCAATGGCGTTTCTTTCGAAGTAATAGTTGATGATATTAACACATTTCGTCCTGGAACAATAATTCCTCTTGAAATAACCACAACTAATATCACACATGAATCCAAATTGAAAAACCTTCGCCTTAGCGGAAAAGGATTAATTATTAGTAGAGAGGTAGTAGATGAAACAACCGCTAGCGGTAGCAGATTAAACATAGCAGTGCAACTCAGGGACAAACTTGATTTTTGGGTACCTTACATAAATTAGAACTCCGTTCGTCATTTGTCAATGGTCATTAGTTATTCGCAACCAGCAACTCTCTCAATTCTTCTTAAACGTGTCCTATAAACCTGTTGTCTTAAATGCAGCAGTTACTATCGCCTGCGCCTCGTCCTGAATCTTTCTGAGATGTTCCGCACCTTTAAAGCTCTCTGCATATATTTTGTAGATATCTTCTGTGCCTGATGGTCTGGCTGCAAACCAGCCGTTTTCCGTGACAACCTTTAAGCCCCCTATTGGGGCGTTGTTGCCAGGTACGTGGGTGAGTTTGGAGGTTATGCTCTCTCCTGCTAATTCTTTCGCTTTAATCATGTCTGGTGTGAGTTTTTCCAGTACTGCTTTTTGTTCACGACTTGCAGGTGCGTCGATGCGTTCGTAAACTGGACTGCCAAATTGATTTTGTAACTCCTTATAGAGTTCACCGGGGTCACGTTGTGTCGTAGCCGTGATCTCGGCGGCAAGAAGGTTGAGTATAATTCCATCCTTATCAGTGGTCCATACTGTTCCCCGTTTTCTCAAAAATGATGCTCCCGCACTCTCTTCTCCGCCAAAGCCGTACGAGCCGTCAATAAGTCCGTCTACAAACCACTTAAAGCCTACCGGAACCTCGCAAAGCTTACGTCCCAGGTGTGTGGCAACACGGTCTATCATCGAGCTTGAAACAAGTGTCTTGCCTACCGCTGCCTCTTTTGGCCAGTCAGGACGATTTTGAAAAAGATACCATACAGCAACTGCAAGGTAATGGTTCGGGTTTAAGAGGCCGATGCTTCCGGTAACGATACCGTGGCGGTCATAATCAGGATCGTTTCCAAAGGCGATGTCAAATTTATCCTTGAGACCTATGAGGCCTGCCATGGCATAAGGCGAAGAGCAGTCCATGCGAATCTTCCCATCTTTGTCGACAGTCATAAACGAAAATGTAGGGTCTACATATTTATTCACTATTTTTATATCCAGTCCGTATTCTTCGGCGATGGGATTCCAGTAATACACGCCTGCCCCACCCATGGGATCAACCCCTATCTTGAGTCCGGCGGATGCGATAGCCTTCATGTCGATAATGTCATCCAAATCCTTTACGTACGAAGCGACATAATCGTGTTCGTGTGTGGTACCAGCTCTCAGCGCACGTGCAAAGGGCACACGTTTTACTTCTTTCATGCCGTGCATCAATATTTCGTTGGCACGATCCTGAACAATATTTGTAGTTTCAGTGTCTGCAGGACCGCCTGTCGGAGAATTGTATTTGAAGCCTCCATCATCCGGCGGGTTATGTGATGGTGTTATGACTACTCCGTCAGCAAGCCCGGATGTTCTGTTTTGATTGTATGTTAAAATAGCATGGGAAATGACAGGTGTGGGGGTATAACCGGAACCTGTTTGAATCATGATGTCTACACCGTTGGCCGCAAAAACTTCTACAGCCGTACCAAACGCTGCTTCGGACAGGGCGTGAGTATCCATGCCCACATAAAGAGGGCCTGTAATATCCCTGGATTCTTTCAGTTCGCATATAGCCTGACAAATGGCAAGGACATGGTCTTCATTAAAAGAGTTTTTAAATGAAGACCCTCTGTGCCCGGAGGTACCAAACGAGACCATATTTTGCGGATTGCCGGTATCGGGTTTATTGACATAGTAAGCGGATATGAGTCGCGGAATATTAACCAGATGCTCGTGTGGAGCCGGTTTGCCTGCAAGTTCATGTACGTTCATAGTAAACTTCTGTTTGAAAGTATCAAGATTGTTAAAATGTATCGTCATCATCCTTATCCGCACAATTAATACAGCGATCTGCATAAGGAATTGCCTTGAGCCTTTCTGCGGATATAGCCTTTTTACATAACGTACAGATTCCATATTCATTCTGCTCAATACGCGCAAGTGCTGTATTTATTTGCTCTAATTCTGAACGTGCAATCCCACCCAGAGCCTCAAGTACATCGTCATTCTCTCGTTCTATTGCCTGTTCTCCGGAATCAGGATTTGGAGCACCATTACTGTGTAGTATATCTTGATCAACCTTGTTAAGACGGCCCTCGATCTCATCACGTCTCATAATGAGTTTTCTGCGAATTTGCTCATATTTCTTCATAGTAATCTCCAAATATTTATAAATATTGCACTCTCATATACTGAAAGATATGTTAATTTATTTCCTTTACACTCGGATTTAATGTGTCTATTATATCAAAAAATGGTATTAATTGTTAACCAATAAAGAGCCTTTTGTTAACTGAGAACTGTAATATTTACCAATAAGGTAATCACCTTATTTAATCTTGCAGATAGTAAGTTATAATAATTATGATAAGTGAGACCGAAAAAACAGTTAACGAAAGGAGGAGAAAATGGGAAATACTTATGAAGGTTATTGGTTCAGATCGCATCGGGGCTCAAA
>JBHHYW010000350.1:0-3629 GCA_046757745.1 Candidatus Scalindua sp. | reverse complement strand
TCTAATTAAAGAAGGGCTTATCAAGGCACCGTTACATTATGGGTTAGTCTTGAATGCTCCGGGTGGGGTGCGTTATGATACAGAAACCCTCGGCTTTTTAGTAAAACGCCTGCCGGAGAATAGTTTCTGGACGGCTATTGGAATTGGAGGCAAAGCATCTCTTACGGCAATCTATGGAGCTATCTCTTTTGGTGGATTTATTCGTGTTGGCATGGAAGATAACGTCTACTACTCTAAGGGAGTATTAGCTGAAAGCAACGCCCAACTCGTTGAACGTGCCGTACGCATAGCAAAGGAATTTGGCTGCGAAATAGCCGGGCCTGACTATGTAAGAAATATATTCAAACTGAAGAAACGATAATATGCTATTAAATTATCTAAAAGATGGAGATCAATTTGGAAGCCATCGTGTGATTAATCCAAAAGGAGCGCTTCCTCAGCCCGCGGAAAAAGTAAATAATGACGTAACCATTCTCTGGGATAATGAAATCCTTGTTGATGTAGAAACATTAAATATAGATTCTGCCAGTTTCACACAGATCAGGAAGGAAGCTGAAGGCGATGAAGGAAAAATACGAGAGATTATCCTCAATATAACCAATCAGTACGGAAAATTGCATAATCCCATTACAGGGTCAGGTGGGATTTTGGTAGGGAGTATAAATTGTATTGGAGAAAAATTAAAAAATAAATGTACTTTGAATAAAGGCGACAGAATAGTTAGTTTAGTATCTCTTTCACTTACTCCTTTAAAAATTTATAATATAAATGAGGCTAAATGTGACACCGCCCAGGTAGAAGTTGAAGGTAAGGCAATACTTTTTGAATCAGCTATCTATACCAGATTACCGGATGATATTCCCCTCCCTCTAGCCCTGGCAGTACTGGATGTATGTGGAGCGCCGGTTCAAACGTCCAGATTAATCAGCCCTGGTAATATTGTAGTTATAATTGGAGCTGGTGGCAAATCAGGTATTCTTTGTGCCTACGCAGCAAGGGAAAAGTTACAAAGCGATGGAAAAGTGATAGGTATTGGACATTCAGATGCAAGTATTAAAAATCTTGAGACTGTAGATCTATATGATTCTATTTTAAAGTTAGATGCCCAGGATGCGTTATCATGTTCAAAAAAAATATCAGAAATTACTAACGGCAGATTAGCCGACGTGGTTATAAACTGTGTAAACGTTCCTGATACTGAATTAGCTTCTATTCTTATGTGTCGGGATAGAGGTAAAATTTACTTCTTTAGTATGGCTACTTCGTTTACTAAAGCGGCTTTGGGAGCAGAAGGAGTGGGCAAGGATATTGATATGATTATTGGAAATGGATACGCAAGGGGACATGCAGAAACAGCCCTTAATATTCTGCGAAGATCAAAAAAGATAAGAAAACTTTACGAATCAATTTACTGGTAAAATGAAAAAATATTCAAAAGTAAAATACAGCGATATCCCTCTTTTTAAGAATATTAGTGAAGAGGATTGGAAGGATTGGAAGTGGCATCTGAGAAATGCCATTCGGGACATTCCCACATTGAAGCAAATTATCGAAATTGATAAGGACGAAAAAAAGGATTTAGAAAAGTGCTTACACAAATTTGATATGAGTATAACTCCATACTATGCCGCTTTGATGGACAAAAAATACAAACGTTGTCCTGTAAGGCTTCAAGCTGTGCCAAAACTCCAGGAATTAATCATCTCTGAAGATGATTATATTGACCCACTCCATGAAGATGCTGATTCACCGGTTTCCGGCCTTACTCACAGGTATCCTGACAGAGTATTATTCCTTGTCACGAATATATGTTCAATGTACTGCCGCCATTGTACTCGCAGGAGGGTAGTTGGCGGCCATGATGAACCACTCCCTAAACAGCATTTAAATAAGTGCATTGAGTATATCCAGAATCACAAAGAGATTAGAGATGTTCTGATTTCAGGAGGAGACCCGCTCTCTTTTGACGATGATCATCTGGAACAACTTATCAAAAGAGTACGTGAAATTGAGCACGTTGAGATTATACGAATAGGGAGCAGAATGCCGGTTGTTCTTCCTCAGAGAATTACCGACTCGTTAGTAAACATGCTGAAAAAATACCACCCCATTTATTTTAATACACATTTTAATCATCCTAAGGAGATTACGTACGAAGCAAAAGAGGCTTGCGAGAAAATTACCGATGCTGGAATACCCCTGGGTAATCAGTCAGTTCTGTTGAAGGATGTTAATGACTGCCCGTTCATCATGAAGAAACTCGTACATGAACTTTTAATGATAAGAGTAAAACCTTATTACATATACCAGTGCGATCTTTCGATGGGAATTGGACATTTTAGAACATCTATCGTTAAAGGGATGGAAATAATCGAAAATCTGCGTGGACATACAACGGGTATGGCAGTGCCTACTTTCGTTGTTGATGCGCCAGGTGGTGGAGGGAAGATTCCTATCATGCCGAATTATATATTATCACAATCTGACAGGAGATTCGCTCTTCGTAATTATGAAGGTATAATTACAACATACACACAGCCAAAAGATACAATTTCCGACTGTGGAAAGTGTCACATTTGCGATGATGAAAGGTATAAGCCTCTGGATGGTGTTGCAAAACTTCTCTGCGGAGAAAAGTTATATCTGAAACCTGAAAATCTAAAAAGACGAAGAAGATAATTAAGTTGTACAAATTGTTGACAGAGTTGTTTTTTTGGAGTGCAGTGACCGTGTCACTGCTTTAATACGCATCATCACGGATGATGCACTCCATATTTTTGTCCAACGCAAGGAATCCAGTATTGAAATCTCCTCCCAAGCGGATCTGCCTTGAGAATGACTGTCAGGGCGAACGTGGAATCCTCACGAAAGAGAGGAAAAATCGAAATGCGAAAAAAACTTGCCTTATCACTGGAGAAAATCGAGCAGGCCAAATCATTGGCGCTTGATATAGCCAGTCCTATACAAGAGCTTATTGATCAACATACCACTGATACTGTTGAAAGGGCAACTCTACGTATCTTAGGAGCAGATGGGATTAACGAAAATAAAATCCCCGTTCCAAATCTTGCAGTGTCTTCAATAAAAGAACACCTTTCCTGTGGTGCAACCCGTTATTACGTTAACGCTATGCTTAAAATGGATATTTCTGTTTCTGAATTGAATGACGCAATCTCAAACGGTCTCGATATTTCAACACTTGAATTTGTAGATTTTGCATATATTGAAGAAAAGGCCAAAGAACTTATCCTGAAATACAGCAACCGTGTTAAAGAGAACGTTGGTTATCGTAATCGAAAACTGGATGAATATGATAAAAACAAGAATTCTCCACTACTCTATCTTATTGTTGCCACTGGGAATATCTATGAAGATGTAAAACAGGCTGAGGCAGCGGCTGAGCAGGGAGCAGATGTGATAGCCGTAATACGTACGGCAGGACAAAGCCTTCTGGGTTATGTGCCGTACGGAGCGACAACAGAGGGTTTTTGCGGGACCTACGCAACCCAGGAAAATTTCAGAATTATGCGAGAGGCCCTTGATACTATTTCTGAAAAAGTAAAACGCTATGTACGTCTGGTAAATTATTGTTCAGGGCTTTGTATGCCTGAAATAGCCGTAATGGGTGC
>JBHHYW010000349.1:0-3637 GCA_046757745.1 Candidatus Scalindua sp. | reverse complement strand
AAATGCCAAAAATTTCAGTTTTGTTAGTTGAAGACCACCATGTAGTCAGGAAAGGTATCTCATATTTACTATCATTGGAGGAAGACATTGATGTAGTAGGAGAAGCTGAAGATGGGAATGAAGGCATAAAGATGGCAAAGGAACTGTGCCCTGATGTTGTCATAATGGACATAACAATGCCCAGCTTAAATGGCATAGACGCCATAAAACAAATAAGAAGATCTATGCCGGAAACCAAAGTAATGATAATGACAATGCATACCAGAGAGCATTACATACGACAGGCGTTAAGAGAAGGAGCATCCGGTTATTTACTGAAGGAGTCCACACAGGAAGAACTCGTTGACGCCATTAGAACGGTACATAAAGGTGGTGTGGCTTTGTCTCCTTCTATATCCAGATTCGTCTTAAATGAATATGTCAAGCAAAGTGATGCCAAAAAGGAGGTTGACAGTATAGAACTTCTTACCGATAGAGAAAGACAAGTCCTTCGCTTGATTGCCGAAGGTAAAACAAATAAGGAGATAGCAAGGTGCCT
Source organism: Candidatus Scalindua sp. (assembly GCA_046757745.1). Classification (GTDB taxonomy): domain Bacteria; phylum Planctomycetota; class Brocadiia; order Brocadiales; family Scalinduaceae; genus Scalindua. Next base: position 3,099 of record JBHHYW010000349.1, on the reverse strand, counting down.
ATCTATAAGTAAGAGTACTGTAAACATACACCGGACAAATGTAATGCATAAACTTGATATACATGATACGGTGGGGTTAGTCCGGTATAGTATAGAAAAAGGCATCATCGTAGTCGATAAATAATTAACGTACAAATAGAATGGATAAGAACACAGTCTTAATTACCGGTGCTAGTGGTTTTATTGGCACTGCATTGATAGCTCGATTGATTAACAACTATTTCATTATAGGTATTGACAAGATACTAAATAAAGATAGAGAATATATGGCACTTTGGTATAAAGTGGACATATCGGATAAAGAACATCTAAATAATATTTTCAGGGAAATAAGAGAAAGTGTTTGTAGAAAGATTGACTACGTCTTTCATCTGGCTGCATATTATGACATGCTAAACGAAGAAAATGAGATGTATCGCAAAACCAATGAAAATGGAACTAAATACTTACTGGACAACTTAATTGATTTTGATGTGAATAACTTTATTTTTACGAGTAGCACTACAGTTATGAAACCATATATAGGTAGTGAAAAATTGAGTGAGAATTCCGCTTTAACCTCAACATTTTATTATGGAAAATCTAAAATTGAGGGAGAAAAAATAGTATTAGACAAAAAAGGAGAAATAAGAACAACTATCTTAAGACTTTCAGGGGTATATTCTAATGATTGCAGGTTAATGCCTCTTGCAAATCAAATCGCGTTTATCTGGAGAAAAAGTTTTGGTTATAGAATCCTTCCTGGGAAAGGAGAAGGAGGTATATCATATGTGCATATTGATGACGTGCTTGATGCATTTGAAAAAACTATCTTTATGTTTAAGGAAATACCTTCCGGATCGATATTTATTGTATCAGAAGATGAATATGTTCCGATTAAAAACCTTTATAACCAGATTTTCTGTGAGATTTATGGTAAGAAACCAAATTTTATACATCTACCAAAATGGCTTGTGTGTTTTTTCGTGTATATAACGAACTTGATTTACTATATTCTGGGGAGGAAATTTTTCTTTAAGCCATGGATGATTAATTTAACAGACAAAAAATACCGGTTTGATATCGACAATGCTAAAAGAGTGTTAAATTGGTACCCCAGGTTTCTGTTGAGAGAATATATGAAAGTAATAATAAAAATCCTCAAAAATGACCCGAAAAGGTGGTTTGAAATTAACTCAATAAAAACCTAAATATTAAAAACAAAATCCGAAATTGCAATAAATCTATTTTATCTGAACAAAGGTTGTCGGTGAATAAGGTATCATTACGCTGATAGCCCCTCGCACTTCACCTTCCTTATAACCTTCCTTAATTCCTCCAGCTATATCCTTTTCTCCTTTTGGCTCTCCATGACATTTAAGACATGCGGGCTTCATGTAAACAGGCAACATATAGCGATATACCTTTGACCCATCAGAATTGGTAATAATTACTCCTTCCCCTTTGTCCTTCGGATAACAAGGTTCCTCAAACTTATAGAGATACTTTGTCTCAAGGTCATCTGGATGATTAGCTGGATTTCTGTACCTGATACTTGTTTGCTTGAGATAATAGCCAACTCCCATTGCCTTATTATATTTAAAACCGGTACGTCTGCCGACAACTGCAGGGATAACTTTTTTAAATCCCTTACCCTTCATATTGATTACCTTCTGACTCTCATTGATTACCTCCTTTGCGGAGTAAAGCAGAGTGCCAAGTGATCTTTTTATAGGATCTGAAGATGAAGCATCATTTTCGGAAACCTCTAAATCTGTTGCATTCTTAAAATGCGCCTTAACCTTGTTTATATATATCTCTCCTGTGAACCCTTTATCACCCTTATCAGGATCATTTATCAAATCCTGATTTTGTGCAATGATAGCTCTGCAGGAAACCAGCAACTTTGCAATCAGGTCTGCCTGATTTTCTAAATCTTTTTCCTCTACAGCAAAAACCTGTGCTGATGATATAAAGGTATACACTAAAATCAATCCGCTAAAAATTAATCTCTTAAACACTGCCAATATCACCTTCCATTTTCTGTAACAACGTTACGAAAAGACAAAGTATTAATTGATACGTTTCTTTTTGGATTTACTTCTTGCCTCTCTAAATAGATTGGAGAAAACCTGGACATTTTCTACTCCTATAATTTATAGTCCAAGAAATGTATCCTAATCTATTAATTGGTAATTATCAATTTTTTTTACGTAATTTGATTACTTTCTGTTGCAATTTTAAAGTAAGAATTAGTCTTGAATAGAGTCTATTCTTTTTTAATATCGAGTTTATACTCTATTTACTAATAGGCTTCTTTTGCATATAAAATAAGGTAAATCGCACTTTCATAATCAACCAATACTTTTTTAAGTGTACTCCATTACTTATAAAATATAGAAAGGCGGTACATTATGCCTGATGAAACGGAAGAGAGACATACAATAGGTCAGATGTCCAGCACGCCACTTATTGATGTTGACGCTTATGCGCCGGTAAAGATGGCAAACAGAGTCGGACAAGTGGGTATAGCAAAAGCAAATCTTGGCTTCTTGACAACACTTTTCCTGAGTGTTAATGCTGGTGTCTTTATTGCATTAGGCATACAACTGGCAATGCTAGTAACACATACCGCTACCTCCAATTTCGGTTTAAATCAGTTGGTTGGCGGTGCCGTTTTTACCATGGCCCTGATTTTAATCGTTATTACAGGCGCAGAGCTTTTTACCGGAAATTGCCTTATTGCCATGTCATTCTTTGCCCGAAAGATTACGGGTAAAGACCTCGCCAGGAATCTGATTATTGCGTTCATTGGAAATTTTATCGGCGCATTAACCGTGGTTTTCTGGATATACGTTTCCGCACAATGGACGACCAATAACTATCTACTTGGAGCCAAAATCGTCATTGCAGCCGTCGATAAAGTAAATATGCCATTTGGTGTTGCCTTTGCAAGAGGCGTGCTTTGCAATGCCCTTGTATGCCTGGGTATCTGGCTGTGTTTTAGCGCCAGAAATAATCTCGATAAAATATTGTCGCTGCTTTGGCCAATAACCTGTTTAATCGCCTGTGGATTCGAACACTGCGTAGTTAATATGTGGCTTATCCCGATGGGTATTA
>JBHHYW010000348.1:0-3640 GCA_046757745.1 Candidatus Scalindua sp. | reverse complement strand
TTGCTTATAGTTTCTTCATCTTTGGATATTTGGCCATTGTTATGGCGGAGGAAGATTTTCTCAAAAAAAAGTTTGGCGTGGAATACGAGGGGTATTATAATAGTGTGCCCAGGTTTATTCCACGATTTGCCGGAATACGAAAAACACTAAGTAGCGGAGGTTTTGACTGGATACGTTTCATAAGGAAGGAATACAACATGATTTGCATATGGGTCAGCAGTGTCGTTGTTTTAGCGATATGGGAAGAGATACTACATTCCGGATATGCTGCAAGTAAAGATGTTGTACTGATGCTGTCTTTCTGTCTGATACCAATTTTGCTGTTTTACTGCGTAACACGTTATTTGAAAAAAACGGGAAAACTATCCACCTAAGCCTTGTTTGCTAACCATGATAATTCAGCCGGTTAGCTTACGACTTGCATCTTTTATTCTTTCTGTTAAGGTAGCAACACCCACTTTCCCTCAATAACAAATAACAGTGGGAGTTTTGCACTCGGTATCGATCAAATTTAACAAATGGAAAAATACAAAAAGCTACAACTCTTATTTCTAATCATAATAATCTTTAGTTGTATCCTTGCTCCTATAGTAAAATACCTCTGGATTTTATGTTAGGAAATGTAGAATTCTTTCAAATGAAACACATCTGACGTAATCTTAACTTGGCTAACAACAAGTCTTTTTGTTTACTTGCAAAAAAATCATGCAACATTAGCATTTCTTCATCTTTCCATCATCATTTCTTAATGTTTGGTTTTGTATATTGTCAAATTTAGTTTAATTTTGATTTATTCTATTAATGTATCATTTTTATTTTGAGACTCCAGACGCCAGTGGTCTATCCTATGTTCTTTTGATATTGGTATTGTTATATTTATCAGCGAGGCTATTGTACCATTTTATACACACCATTCTTTCGTACCTATCAATGAGTTAGCTAAAACAGAATCTATAGGCAGAAACAAAAGTACGCTTGTGCTCGTAGTGGACGAGCAGGAAAGCATGCTATTATATAGAAGCATCAGAGAGACGTTTCACAATGTTCTTCTTTCGGAACTTTTAAATAAGAGACACATGAAACTATTGAGCAATGAAGGCAAATAATATATGAGCAGAAACATTATTCTGCTATTCTCAATACCAGGCACAACACAAATTCAGTTCTATGGAAACCTGTTATATAAAAAAACTTAAATCTATCTGTCCTGACAACATGAGCAGAGATCTTGTTATTCTGTTCATAGTGGGTTTACTGGTGTATTTTATGAACAGTGGTTCCCTTCCGTTATCTCATTCCGAAGGACGTTGGGGTGAGATTGCAAGAGAAATGGAGCTTTCACATGATTGGAGAAGCCCAACAATAAATGGGAAAATTTATTGGGACAAACCGGTCTTATCTTATTGGGCGATCCTTGGCGTTAAAAGGATCGTCGGGAGTCAGAGGCTCAGCGAATGGATGATTCGTTTTCCAACTGTTCTTGCCAGCCTCCTCATTCCATTCCTTATTTATAGTCTTGTTTCATTCTTTTTAGACAGCAGGATCGGCCTAACCAGCGCTCTCATAATCTTAACATCCTTTCAAATGTATCAGTTTGGACGTATGGCTTCTGGAGACATGTTGAGCCTGCTTCTTTTTATTATAACACTTTGGATATATTTTAAGACTGCTCATAAAAACCAGTGTTTCTGGTGGTTGATACTGGGATTCACTATGGGTGTCAATTGTCATATCAAAGGACTGATTGGAGGGCTTCCATTTCTGGTTATCCTGTGCCACAGGATTTTTAGCCAGGGCTTGAAATCTGTTTTCTGGAGATTCTTATCTTGTTTCTTTGCAGGCTCCGTTATGGCAGGAGTTACTTATTTGGGGCTGTGGTTCTGGATACTGGGGGATATAATCAATACGACAAATGGAATATATACCTATCTGGTCACTGGTTCTGCCGATAACCTGCCGTTACCTCTACGTATGGTCATACAGGAAAATCTAAACAGAATTGCCGGTCCAATAGACCACGAGGATCCCCCATGGGTTTACCTGGAAGCGTCCTTTTCATTTCTGTTCCCCTGGTCTATCTTTTTACCGGGCGCAACAATCACATGGTGGCGGGACAGAAACATGATAAAGAATCAAGGAGAACCATTCGGGATATGGTTTTTTTCTCTGCTCATTTTTTTCTCCATAATGGCTTCAAGAAGGCCTTATTATCTTTTACCGGCCATACCGGCAATTGCCGTGCTTATAGCCAGATATATTCATATACTGATTAAATGTGATAAAAACGGCGGATTAAGCAACTCTAGAAAGAAAGGCGTGTTCATATACGGACTTTTATTGACATGCCTCGTTTTAATTTTGGGTGCTTTGCTTATTTTTGTTTCCATTTTTGTCCCGGAGAGACTCAATTCGGCCTATTTGTATCCATCTGGCGTGGTTACTTTAGTTCTTGGCGGAGTTCTTCTGGTTGTTGTATTTAAAAAGAGATTTTCATTAGTAATTAATATCTTCATCGTTTTCTTAATTTTCCTTATTATGGTGATCAATGTAAGTCTTCCGGGAGTCGGGAACAATTTGTCTCTCCCTGAATTTGCTAAAAAAGTGAATGAGGAGACTGATGACAAAAGGCTTGTTCTTTTTATGGTGGATAATGCTAAGCTTATATATGGATTGGAACGTCCTCCTTATCCATGTATCTCGTGTGATTCAAATACATCTCCGAAAGATGCAGCGAAACAACTTGCCAAAGAAACTGTTCCGGGTAATTTTGTTTTGTTAGAAAAGAGAAATCTCTCCCTTATTTCAAGATTGAATTACAAACTTATACTTGAGGAACTACCCAATCCATCTTACCTGAAAATAGGATGGAAAAATGGACCAAGGATTATTCCTGACGAGAAACGTATAGAGAGAAAAACATTAATGTTATTACGTATTCTTAACCGGGAAACTCGATAAAACAGGGAGACAATTGCCATGGCAAAAAAGGGAGTGATCGGTTTATCTATTCTGTTTCTTTTGTTGTACATAGCGCCGCTGAATGTGCGTCCTGTAGCTGCGCCTGATGAAGCGCGATACGGAGAGATAGCCCGTGAAATGCTGGATACCGGAGATTTTGTAGTCCCAAGGTTAAACGGGTTGAGATATTTTGAAAAACCTGTGCTTGGGTACTGGCTGAATGCTGCATCCATGGCTCTGTTCGGTGGCAATAGTTTTGCCATTCGTTTCCCATCCGCTCTTGCTGTAGGACTGACTGCCCTAACGATCTACCTGATGGTTCAACGCTTTCACAGGTGCGAAAGGACGGCGCTGCTGGCTGCTTTCATCTATATGACCTTTGTTGGAGTCTACGGTGTTGGGACCTTCTGCGTGCCGGACAGCCTGCTATCTTTTTTCCTGACCGCCGCGCTGAGTTGTTTCCTAGTGGTTAGCGCCAATGAAACAGTGAGGAAACGAATCTGGTGGCTGCTTCTCTGCGGGGTTTTCTGCGGTGCGGCTTTCCTGACAAAAGGCTTCCTTGCCTTTGCCGTGACTGCGCTGGCCGCAACTCCATTTTTATTATGGGAAAGACGCGGAAGGGATCTGTTCACCCTGCCGTGGATACCGTTATTTGCTGCCACAGCCGTTGCGCTGCCCTGGT
>JBHHYW010000347.1:0-3662 GCA_046757745.1 Candidatus Scalindua sp. | reverse complement strand
GGGGTAGATGTATTCGAGGAAGTCTTTAAGTTGATATTTACCAAACTTTATGACGAATTTCTAAGCCAGCAAGACAAGGGCATTATCAACTATTTTCTGCGGCAAGTAACGAAAACTGCTGTACATGAATCGACTACTCCAAGCTATTTTGATGGGCAGGATTATGACGCACTCAAAGCAGCAGTTAGTGGTATTTCGGATGATGGTTTTAGAGTGATGGAGTTCAGAAACACCGGACAAACCGACACCGAACTCAAGGAAAAGATACAAGACCTGTTCAATCAGGCCAAAAACCAATGGTTAGGTGTTTTTCCCGAAAGTACAACCTTTGAACTCTCCGACAGTCATTTATCCATCTGCGTTTCCAGCTTGCAAGATGTCAAACTGTTCAACTCTAATCTGCTGGTGGTAGATGAAGCCTTCGAATATCTTGTGAACAAATCCGCCAAAGGTGAAAAGGGACAATACTTTACACCCCGTCATGTCATTGATATGTGCGTACAAATGCTCAACCCCAAACGAGGCGAGTACATGATTGATTCCGCCTCCGGCAGTTGTGGTTTTCCTGTGCATACCATTTTTAAACTCACAGGGCATCTGTTTACAAATGCGGAGATACCGGAAGAAGACAAAGAAAATGTGCTGAAAGTTTTTGGTATCGACTTTGATGAAAAGACGGTCAGGGTTGCCAGAACCCTGAACCTGATTGCGGGAGACGGTGAAACTAATGTACTGCACCTTAATACACTGGATTTTGATCGCTGGAACGACAAAACCGAAAGAGACAAAAAATGGATCAATACCTACGGCAAGGGCTTTAAGCGGCTGGAAAAACTAAGAACCGAAAAAGGTGAAAACAAACAATTCAACTTCGATATTCTGATGGCAAATCCGCCTTTTGCCGGAGACATCAAGGAAAGCCGTATTCTGCATCAATATGAACTCGGCTTTAAACCAAATAGCAAGGCACAAACCAAAGTCGGGCGGGATATTCTCTTTATAGAAAGAAATCTGGATTTCCTCAAACCCGGCGGACGCATGGCTATTGTACTACCACAAGGACGATTCAACAACACATCCGACAAACATATCCGTGATTTTATCGCCCAACATGGACGTATCCTTGCAGTTGTGGGTTTGCATGGGAATACCTTTAAACCCCATACCGGAACAAAAACCAGCGTCCTGTTTGTGCAGAAATGGAATGATGAACTCTGTCCGAAAGCTGATGACTACCCGATCTTTTTTGCTGTAAGCGAGAAAGGCGGCAAGAATAATTCTGGCGATTATATCTACGTGAAAAATGGTAACGGTCAATACAAGCTGGACAAAAACGGACACCTGATCGTTGATCATGATTTACATAATCATGATGGAGAATTGCCAGACGGAATTGTCGAGGCGTTCGTTAAATGGGCGAAAAATGAAAAGTTAAGTTTTTGGAAGTGAGAATATGCAGACATCAGTAATATCCTTGAATCAAACAAAACAATATAAAGCTATGCGGTTCGATGCTGAATTTTATTCACAAGAGTTATTGTCAGCTATTGACAAGGTGACGCATGTAGATTTTGATTTCATGCGAAATATTGCAAATATTAAAAGTGGCACGACTCCTCGGGAAAGAAGTGAACATCTTAAAGAGGGGGCAGTTTTATTAAAAACAACAAATATTAGAGACAATGTTCTCTGCTATACCCATCCAGACGATTTCTTTTTTATTGATAATAAAACGAATAATAGAATGAACTCTACAAAATTAAAAGCAAAAGATGTTTTGCTAAATATTGTCGGAGCCACAACAGACGTGATTGGCAGAACAGCAATAGTCTTTGACGACTTTCCGAAGGCAAATATCACTCAGGCAATGGCTTTTTGCCGAATACAAGATGATAAATTTTCAGCTGAATATGTTTTTGTTTTCTTGATCTGTTATTATGGCAAAACTCAGACAAAATATATTGCCCGTCCGACTGGGCAATATAATCTTAATTTACAAGAAGTAGGTTTTATCAGAATACCTTTACTTTCTTATTCATTTCAATCAGCTATTAGAAAACTTGTGTGCTTAACTAAAGAAAATAAATCAAAAGCGTATGGCTTATATTCAGAGGCATCAAGGATTATTCTTGAAGAAATAAACCTACCAAGTTGGAAGCCTAAGCACAGTCTTTCATTCGTGAAAAATTACTCCTATACAAAGTTTGCAGACCGCATCGATGCTGAATACTACCAGCCGAAATATGAGGAGATAGAAGAAGCAATAAAATCATATACTGGTGGTTTTTCTCTCATTAAAGACGAGTTCAAGCAAAACAAAAGTACCTTCAAGGTAGATAATAAAAAAACATATCAATATATTGAGATTGGAAGTGTTAATGTTTCGACAGGCGAAGTAACAGCAAATGATGTATTAGGTGTTGACTTGCCTGCAAATGCCAAGCGTGTTTTCAAAAAAGGTGATGTGGTTGTTTCAAAGGTGAGAACTTACAGAGGTGCAATTGCCATCATAGAGCAAAATGGTTTTGTTGGCAGTGGCGCATTTACAGTTTTAAGAGAAAGCGGACGCATTAACAAAGAAACGTTACTTACTTTTTTGCATTCCAAACCTTTGTTGGCTTGGTCACTAAAACCGAATACGGGAACATCTTATCCAGTAATTGTTGATGACGATATTTTGAATTTGCCAGTTCCTCTTTTATCAGAAGAAAAACAAAACCAAATCCAGCAAAAAGTCACCGAATCCTTTAACTTGCGCAAACAATCAAAACACCTGCTGGAATGCGCCAAACGTGCAGTAGAAATGGCAATCGAACAAGACGAACAAACAGCAACCGACTGGCTAACAGAACAAGAAAAAGCGTATGCCGAATGATTTCAAAAAAGAATTGCGAATTCGAGGGATACCATACTTATTTCTATGAATAAATAATTCCGTATGATGTTCCGGTTATTAAAGAGGATTGGAAGAGTTGAATATGTACTATCAGGAGAAAACGAGACTGAGGCAGGAGATGAATAGGTTAAACAAACAGTAACGTTTTTAACCAGACACGAACTACACACGAATGAACTGTTTTCATATTGAAGTATAAGAAAGAGAGAAAACAATATAAATATACTGAGCAGATGTAAAGGTAAGGATATTTAAATAGCTGATAATCCGAATAAAATACTGGCATACATTATATAAGTGAGTACAATTATTTATGTGAATTCAACAAACTATTTCTGGAGAAGGGAGGATAATAGATGCATAATTACACGGCAGTAATAGAAAGATGCAATGATACGGGTTTATATGTGGGGTATGTTCCAGGATTCCCGGGCGCCCATTCTCAGGGAGAAACACTTGAAGAGATTAACAAGAATCTTCGAGAAGTAATTGAAATAATCCTTGAGGATGGAGAGCCCAAATTAGATAATCAATTTGTCGGAATACAAAACATATCGGTGGCATAACAATGGGTAACATTCCTGTATTAAAACCATCTGAGGTTATCACAATTCTTAAACACATTGGTTTTACTGAAGTCCGACAAAAAGGCTCGCACAAACAGTTTCGTCACCAGGATGGCAGAGGAACAACAGTACCTTTCCATGCAGGTAGAGATATTTCTCCAATATTACTTAGGAAGGTAGCAAAAGATATAGGACTTTCA
>JBHHYW010000346.1:0-3665 GCA_046757745.1 Candidatus Scalindua sp. | reverse complement strand
TAATTCCAGTGAAATATTCTCCAGCACACGTATAATCTGACTATCCCTGTGATATGACTTGTGTACGTTATTTATAGATACAATCAGGTCTTCGTCTCGCATTTAGTCTTCAATAATTTTTACTTTTCCCCCATCTTTGATTTTATCCGGAGGTGACAACACTATTCTGTCTCCAGTTTCAACTCCCGATATAATTTCGACCATATTATTTAGTCTTCTGCCTGTATCGATCCTCTTTTCCTTCACATGATTACCCACTAGAACATAGACTGAATCATGCCCTTTGTATTTGACTATAGCAGAAGCGGGCACCGTCTTCACTGGTGTATGCTCATTTTCAGTAATTTTTCGCTGGAGAAATGCTACCTTGGCGCTCATTTCCGGTAGGACGCTGGAGTCTTTATCTAAAAATGCGACCTTGACTAATACAGACGCCTTGCTCCTGTCGGCAGTAGGTACGATCATGTGCACTTTTCCACGAAATCGTTTATCCGGTAATGCATCCAGTTGAATTTCACAAGGTTGATTGTTTTTGACCTGTTCAATATTTGATTCGGAAACATCTACCTCTACCTGTAGTGAATCCATATCCGCAATTGTTACTACAGAAGCACGCGCGTTGGCTGCAGCGCCCACAGGTGTTACGATATCACCTACTTCCGCATTTTTTGTAAGAATAACAGCATCGAATGGCGCCCGCATATAAGTATACTCAAGATTGACCTCAGCCTCATTTAATGCTGATTCGGACGCCCGCAGCGCTGCTTTCTTAGCTGCAACGGTTGCAATAGCGCTTTTATGTTTGGCATCAGAGGCATCGTATTCTGATGGAGAAGCAACCTCATTTTCCAATAACTCTTTTACACGTTTAAAGGCTAGAATCGCTTCGGTAAGTTCGGCCTCTGCCTGCTCTAACTCAAAACCGGCAACTTCTCTATTTGCCTTTGCCTTTTCAAGAGCGGCCATAAAATCCTTATTTTCTAATGTAGCAATGATTTCACCTTTTTTCACAATACTTCCTTCCTCCACAAGAAGTGAATCAAGCCAGCTGGTAATCTTTGAGGAAACCGCAGACTTGCGCTGGGCTACTACGTAGCCACTGGCGTTCAGAAGCGTAACCGTCTGTGAAGGATATATTGTAGTCACGTTGGTAATCTCCACTTTGGTGGCAGGTTTCAAAATGCCGGTACCATATAAAATTCCTAAACCGGCAGACACTGCCAGAACTATAAGCAGTAGATATTGTTTTTTCCGCTTATTATGTTGTGTCCGGTATTTTGTCCTGTCGATGCGAAGTCTTGAAAGGTCATCAATGCTCATGAATTTTCCTTGCTCCCCAACCTGGCCAAGCCAGAACCAAAAAGGGAATAGCTAAATTATAAAGTTGTTTGATTTGTTCCCCATTTTCCCGTCCGAACGGATTCATCCGGGCAGGTATGAGGACAAGCATTAAATATTTTACTTTAACACACGGAAGGTGTGGTAAAACAGTCTAAGAGGTGACAATTTCCGTTCAAAAAAACAAGAAATTGTCGACTTAGAGACTAAGGGATAGTATCAACACCTTTTTCTAAACTGAAATCCCCCTTGGCTTCTCTATCAGAGAAGAGGAAGGGGGATTCCAGAGGTAAAATTCGTTTCTACATTAAACGTTTAATCTAACCATACTAATGTATGTACTGCAAGAGTAATTTTAACGTTTTAATGCGTTACGTTATCCATACTTAAGAAAGCTGCTGATTTTCTGGAAAAGAGGCAGGATCTTATAGTGCAACCAATTTCTAAAGTATTAAAGTATGGTATTATAGAGTAAAATACTCTTAATTTTACCTGTTTATATGGACGTAAGGCGAGGTTGTTTATCCTGTCGTTCGTATTGAACTGGATCTAATATTCCATTTCAGGTGGGTAGAGATTAAATGAAATGATTTCTTTTTTTTGGGCCGAATCCACCAAAAAGTATGTATTTTTAGACAGGATTTACAGGATATTCAAGATTTATGTATTCCTGATCAGAGTCTTTGTATCAGAAAACAGTTACAGCAATTAAGACTTGTCAGAAAACCAGTGAAATATTAGCATTTTAATACTATAAGTAATAGGGATGAAAATATGAAGGTTTATGATGACGAAGTAGATGCGTTGTATCTGGATTGGGTGATGAAACACCGGAAGGAGTTGTTGAAATCTCGGAAGGAGTTGGTTTAGACACAACCCCTTAAGGTAAACTGGTTGGCATAGAGATTTTAAAAGCTTCAGAAAAGATGGATATCAAAACGATTCTTTCGTACAAGCTTTCTCCAACTAATCGGGAGATGAACCTAAAATAGTATTGTCATGTATTCCAGAAACAGTATAATCTGTTTGTCTGATAATAAGCATGAAAAGTGTGTTATAAAAGACTGAAAATTATTAAAGCGTTAAATGAATACGGGTTTGAATTTCTTAGAGAAGGAAGAAATCATACAATTTTTGCAAATGATGATATTAAAATTCCGATAGGAAGACATAAAGAGATTTCTCCTGGAACAGCTCGGAAAATAGCAAAAGAAATCCACGTTCCATGGGTAGAATTTGTATCAAAAATCAGCTAAAGGAGGCTTGCCATGCGGGTATTGACTATCGAGATAGAGAAGGACGAAGATTTCTTCACAGCACAATGTAAGGAGCATTCAAATTGCTTTACTCAGGGTAAAACCATTGAAGAGACAATTCATAACATAAAAGAAGTCATAGAGCTTATCCTTGAAATTAAAAAGCCAATATTAAATGTCATTCTAAAGGATGAACTCATAAATTCCATTTAGAAATCTCCAGAGTTTCCGCAATTTACAATATTTACATATCCTACAGACATTATTCCATCAGACGATTGATATGCTTTTCATAGAGAACCAGGAACTGCAACCGTTAAGAATAGTGGAGATTGCGTATAATTGAATATTATAATAACTAATCATGCTAAGTTTGAAGCGAGTAGGAGAAATATTTCTGAAGAGCTTACATGAGAGTAAGTGAATGAAACTTTTCCCAAGTGAGAACGGTAAACTGGCGAATATGATATTGGAAAGGGAATAATTATGACTGATATTGCAACAATAACTATAGCCATAATGGTTGCTTCTATAGGTTTTCTACAGTATTTAAATAATAGAAAACTGAAACTTATTTCTGAGGAGAAATTAAAATTAGATTTGTTTGAGAAACGCTTTAAAGTTTATCAGGCAACAAAAGATGTTATCCCTATTGTTACTGCCGATGAAACTCCTAACTTTGAAGCGTTGGAAGATTTTAACAATAAAACATCAGAAGCCGTCTTCTTGTTTGACGAAAGCCTTCATGACTATCTGGATGATATTTACAAAAATGCTTACGTCTTAAGCAATATAAAATTTGGAAAGGGCTTTACTGATATCACGAAAGAACTTCCTGCCCAGGTTGTAAAAGATGAAGCATTAGCACTTGACGAAGGAGAAAGAGGAGAAAATGAAATAAAGAATCGGTTGTGGGATAGAAGTAGAGAGCTAGAAGAAGTATTTGCACCTTATTTAAGGTTTAAAACATGGAAATAAGTTAAATATTCGGAAGGTTACAAGAAATGCTCGTATTAACAAGACGGCAAGGTGAGAGTTTATGAAAGTCGAAAAGGGACCTGCTGATGGCTT
>JBHHYW010000345.1:0-3679 GCA_046757745.1 Candidatus Scalindua sp. | reverse complement strand
ATAAGGGCACATGGTATTACACCCAAAAGAAGGCGGGAGCTTGAAGCATCTGGAGCGGAGATCTGTGATGCAACCTGCCCTCGCGTGAAACGAGTACAATTAATTATTGAGGAACATGCAGAGAAAGGATACTCTACTATTATAGTAGGCGATGAAGGACATGCTGAAGTGATAGGGCTACTTGGATATACCGAAGGCAAGGGTTACGTAATTTCTTCACCGGAGGACGTGTCCGGCTTACCGGACATGGAGAAGATTTGTGTTGTTGCCCAGACGACACAGGATATGAGTACTTATGCATTAACAGTAGAGAAACTTAAGCATAGATACGGAACTCACAAGGTGTTTGATACAATTTGCAGCTCTACGTCAAGACGACAGGAGGAAGTAGTAAGTATGAGCGAAGAGGTAGATGCAATGATTGTTGTTGGCGGTAGAGGCAGCGCTAATACAAACAGGTTGGTTAAAGTCTCTGCAGATAGCGGCACGCCTACATTCATGGTAGAGACAGAAGATGAACTGGATTTAAGAACACTTGTAAATTACGACGTGATTGGTGTGACAGCCGGCGCTTCAACTCCTAACTGGCTACTCCAGAGAGTTGTCGACAAAGTGCAGGATCTTAAAGGTAAAAAGATACGAAAAATACGAATATTTGCTGAAAAGGCAATTTCAATCTTAATTGGCAGTTTTATGTACATTGGAATTGGCGCCGCAAGTTTCAGCTACTCGAGCGCTGTTCTACTCGGCATTGATCCCAGGATTAAACACTGTGCAATCGCAACACTGTTTCTGTTTTCAATGTATGTTTTAAACCATTTTGCAGACAAAGAAGCCGCTGCCCTGAGCGAACCATCCAGGGTAAAATTATTTGAAAAATATCAAACCTTTTTTATAGTTCTGAGTGTTACTGCAGCGATCACTTCTTTCGTTCTGGCATTTACGGTTAGCATAGAAGTATTTTTCTGTGTGTTTTTTGCAACTATATTTGGAATAGCATACAGGGTTTCTATAATCCCAAAGAAATTTTTACGTTTTATTCGATATCAGAGTTTAGCACAGATTCCCGGATCTAAGGCGATATTTATAAGCATAACGTGGACTGTGAGTACAGGCTTAATTCCTTTCCTGGGAACAGCAACGTCATCTTTGTCAGCACTCCCTGTAGTACTAGCATTTACTTTCAGCATGGCCTTTATAAGGACAGTATTACTTGATGTAAAGGACGTTCAGGGTGATAGAATAATTGGTAAGGAAACAATACCGATAGCAATAGGAAAAGAAAGCACAAAGGCGATTCTGGTTGCAATCTCGATCTTATTGACAATATTATTGATTATAAGCCCCATGATTGGCTGGACTTTGGAATTCTCATATTATCTTATCCCATGTGTTATCTATGCTTGTGGGTATTTGTATCTCTATCACAAACGACTTATGCCTGGTGGATTAGTCTGTGAAAGTATTACAGATTTTAATTTTATCCTTGCAGGCATAATGGTAGCGATCTGGCAGCTTTTTGTAATCTGATTAGTCTATAAGCCGACAATTTCTTGCTTTTTTTGACTGGAAATTGTCGGCTTATAGACTGTTTTACCACTCCTTCTGAGTGTTAAAGAAAGGGAAAGTTTGAAAACCGTAGGTTTCCATTTGGCAACCTGGTCGAGCCAGAACTTAGATATCTATCCCCTTTTTAGTTCTGGCTCGGCCAGGTTAGGTTTCAGAATTGTCTAATATGAAATCAGGAAAACTGTATACTGGAGATTTCAAGAAGAACACTAGAAGGAAACTAGTCGCAGGCCTTCTTGTTGTTTTTCCAATCTTTATTACATTTATTGTAATCAAGTTTTTGTTCAGCTTAATAGGAGGAATCCTCTCTCCTGTAGTAGAAAAAGCCTTCATTTTTATGGGATCTTCTCCAAAAAGCACAGTTGACGAGTTTGTTGTCACTTCAATTGCGTTTATACTCACCTTCATAGCACTTTATTTTATCGGGGTTATAGCTACCAATTTTTTTGGAAAACTAATCTTAAGCTTTTTTGAAGCAATTCTGAACAAAACTCCCATTATTAAAAACATATATACATCTTCGAAAAAATTGATTGAGATTATCAGCCTCCCTGGTAGACAATCTTTTAAACGTGTGGTTGTAGTTGAATATCCGAGAGTTGGCATGAAGGCATTTGCATTTGTAACCGGAAACATAAAGACAAAAGACGGGACGGAACTAACGAGTATATTTATTCCAACGACCCCAAATCCTACTTCCGGTTTTTTAATTTACATTCCGGAGGATGATATTCTTGAAACCGACATGAATATTGAGGAAGGAATGAAGTTGATTATTTCAGGTGGGATATTGGTGCCGAAACAATTAGAATTCTACAAAAGCACGTTAACAAGTGAGACGCAGGAAGAGTAAGAATGCCTGAATTGCCTGGTACCCGCCTGCGAAATAACCATTTCCATTTAACTCTCTTTATCAACCTGTACAATTAGTCCAGGCTGGCAAAATACGCATATAATAAGGAGTGTGAAGTTTGATTAACGGCTACAAATTAGTTCAGATCAAACAGAAATTCTCATCTCTTTCGGTAGTAGATGTAACCGAAAGAATCAAATCTGAAATAGCTGACCTGAAACTGGAGAAACGGATTAAACCCGGCAACAGTATCGCTATTACTGCCGGTAGCCGTGGTATCACAGATATAAATGTGATTACCATGACAGTTATTGGTGAATTAATCAAGTTGCAGGGAAGGCCATTCATAATACCGGCCATGGGTAGTCATGGAGGCGCTACAGTCAGTGGTCAGCTCAAAATATTAGATGGGTATGGTATTACAGAAAAGAAGATGGGAGTGCCGATTAAAGCTACCATGGATGTTATTAAAATTGGAGAAAGCGACAACAGTATTCCTATTTATGTTGATAGAAATGTTATTAACGCAGATCATGTAGTAGCGATTAATAGAATAAAGCCTCATACGCGTTTTGCAGGTGAGATAGAAAGTGGGCTGATAAAAATGTTGCTGGTAGGGCTTGGCAAGGATGTTGGCGCCAGGGTATACCACAGGGCTATAATGAAGAATACTTTTGACCGGATAGTTGAATCCGTCCTTCCAATCGTCTTGTCAAAGCTATCTGTTTTGTTTGGATTAGCAATAATTGAAAATGCTTATGGCAAGGTTGCAGATATCAGTGCGATTATTGGAGAAGATATTATTAAAGAAGAACCCGGACTCAAAAAGGAATCTTTTGAATTGATAGCAAAGTTACCCTTCAGGAATATAGATTTGCTGATTGTTGACAATATGGGCAAGGATATAAGCGGCACCGGTATGGATACAAATATTATTGGACGCAAAGATGAGAGTTCAAGTAAAACCCCGAACGAAGGTGCTGGAATATCAAGGATATTTGTGCGTGATCTGACTCCAAATTCACATGGTAATGCATGTGGTATTGGACTGGCAGATTTCACTACACGAAAATTAGTGAACAAGATTAACTTTCAGGAAACGTATATCAATTGTGTTACGGCCCTCCGGCCCGAAGGGGCAAAGATTCCCATGACTTTTGAATCCGATAAAGACGCTATAGAAGCGGCAGTATCAACATGCGGTATTGAAAATCCTGATGACATGAAGATTGTCTGGATAAAGAGCACCCTCGATTT
>JBHHYW010000344.1:0-3700 GCA_046757745.1 Candidatus Scalindua sp. | reverse complement strand
AGTGCAAAGAAAGTTAGATTATTCCAGTACGGAACCGGATACGATACGATAGACATTGAAGCCGCCAGAGTGAGAAAGATTCCTGTCTGTAATATGCCGGGGATTACGGCCCAGTCCGTTGCGGAGCATGCAATGTACCTATTACTGGCATTAGCCAGGAATGACAGGGAATATGGACAGGAAATGAAAGAAGGCAAGTGGAACAGGGGGGTTGGCGTTGAGCTTGCCGGAAAAACAGTTGGCTTAATAGGATTCGGCAATATTGCCAGGATAAAGGCAAGGATCGCTCATGGTTTTGGGATGAAAGTAACAGCATGCAGGAAAAATAAAGAGAAAGGGAATGATGGCCTTGATTTTGTAGGTATAGTTGAGTTTGATTATTTATTAGAGGAATCTGATATCGTTTCTATTCTTCTTCCCTTAATAAAACATGGCAGTTACAGGACAGAAGGATTAATCGGAAAGAAAGAACTGGAGAAGATCGGCGGAGCAGGGCTAGGATGGCTGATAAATACTTCCCGGGGCAGCATAATTGATGAAAGGGCGTTGATCGAGTCGTTAGGAAGCGGCGTTATCAGGAAGGCTGCCCTGGATGTGTATGAGACTGAACCTCTTCCGGAAAACAGTGAATTAAGAAAACTGTCAAACGTCTTACTTACTCCTCATATAGCCGGTGACACAAAAGAAGCCCTGGTCAGGAGGTACACCTTAATTGCAGAAAACTCAATAAAAGTCATGAATAATGAAAGGCCACGATATATCGTCAAAGAATTGCAATAAATTTCCTTATTTTTATTGCCTAACATGAATAATATGTTAAACTGCCGAAAAAGAGGAAGGTAAAATGTCTACCAAAGGAAAATTTTCTGATAGAAGATGTAATGAGAGAAGGCTGAAAAGAAAGCCATATCCTGCATTAGAAGCATTGTTGCCTGATCAAAACATAAGGGAAGGTGACAGAAGAAGCGATCCGAGAAGGCAAAGTGAAAGACAAAATGTTTCATTTGAAGTATTGTTTGACGATCAAAACGGCGAGGCGATAAACGTTAGTGCGAGCGGCGTCTATTTCGAAGTAGCAACAAACGATATTGAAGCTTTTTCTCCAGGGGCAATAATTCCACTTCAAATAAATATAGTTACTGCCGCACCTTACTCTAAAGAAAGAAAGCTTAAGCTTACGGGAAGAGGATTAGTTATCAGGAATTGCATAATCGAAGACCCGGAACATGAAAACAGCCTGGGCATAGCTGTGAAATTCGTGGATAAGCTTAATATTAAAGTGGATAGCGATGATTATCCAGAGTATTACCATTCCTAGCTACACATACCCGCCAAATGACACGTCGGGCAGCCCAGCCACACCGCTCGCCCGACTGAACAACGAGCCGGACGAACCGCCAAACAATCCATCTGGTAAACCAGCAACATTCCAGTGTATCCTGATGTTTAAGTCGATGTTTTATTTTGTGGAAAAATAGATTTTAGTGGAGTATTATAAACATCCTGCTGTAGTATGCTTTTATTCTGTGTATGTCTGTGTGAATCGTTCGGCTGAGCTCATGCCGAAGTCTGTGGTAAAAGAAAATTATGATTACACAACATCTTATTGTAAATCTTATCCTGATCCTGACAGCAGCCTGGTTTATGGGAAGAGTCTTTGCCAGATTTGGCTTGCCTGTGGTATTGGGAGAGTTGCTGGCAGGTATCATTCTCGGACCTCCATTGCTGGGCATTATCAGTGCCTCCGAGCCAATTGAACTACTTGCGGAGTTTGGGATTTTTTTCCTCATGTTTTATGTAGGACTTGAGATGGACCCGAAAGAGGCTGTGGAGCATATCTGGCCATCCACTGCTGTTGCAATTGGAGGGTTTATCCTTCCATTTGTTCTCGGATACTTTACATGCAGAATGTTTGGAGGGACTTCGTTCCAGTCTCTGTTTGTAGGTATGGGAATTTCTATAACCGCCGTAGCAGTTCAGTCCAGGATACTGCATGACTTGCAGATTCAGAATACCAGTATAGGGCATATCATAATTGGTGCTGCTATTGTAAATGATATTCTCGCGTTAATATCGCTGTCAATACTATTGGAGCTGGCAGAGAGCGGCACAATCCAGGTTGTAGAGATTTCATTTATTGTCTTTAAGGTAGCAGTTTTCTTCGGTTTTACTATACTTATCGGTCAATTTGTAATTCCAAGATTTGTCAAAAGGTTGGATGATCGAGAGGGTAAAGCTTTTACGTTTGCTCTGGTATGTGCTTTGGTTATGGCCTACTTAGCAGAACTCGCCGGTCTTCACCTGATAATTGGCGCCTTTCTGGCAGGGCAGTTTGTCAGGAAGGAGATCATGAACATAGAGATCTACCAGAAGATCAGTGATCGTTTCTACGGTATAAGCTATGGTTTTATGGCACCCATATTCTTTGTCTCCCTGTCATTCCATCTACAACTTAATTGGGAATGGCCTATCATAATCTTCACCCTGGCTATTACGTTTATCGCAATTATGGGAAAGTTAATAGGTTGTGGAGTAGGGGCCTTTCTCTATGGGCACAAATTTTGGGGTTCTGCTATCATTGGGTGTGGTATGAACGGTCGTGGAGCGGTTGAAATGGTGGTTGCCGCCGTGGTTATTAAGTTGAGTGATAAATTAATTACCAGTAACACTATAACCGAACCCCTGCTTACTCAAGATCAATTTTCGGCCCTGATCTGTATGGCCTTCATCACCACCATAATAGCGCCTTTAACCTTGAAATGGACTGTAAAAAAATATTGTACCTATGATGAAAATGCACAATTCTGCAGCCTCTGGGAGAAGAGTAAAAAGGGTTGAAAACCGGTTGCTTGTTTCGGGTTACGAGGTTTCATCTACAGACACAGACATGCACACCTTACTGGTGGGCAAGTTTGAACTATCGGTAGAAGATCCGAAGAAGGGCTTTTGTCTTGCTTATTTTGACCAGTTTTCTACTGCAATTCCTTCTATGCACGGAAAATCTGAATAATTACATGTTGCAACAATCAAACCATAGGTTTTTGCTGTGGCTGCGATAAGGAGATCAAGGACGTGACGGGGTTTTCCTTAATTGGACCATGAACTTTTTTGAATTTCCTGGCTAAATCCCATACACCATTATGTGTGTTCTCTATGGGATCAATTCGAACTAAAGGTTTACCGCGCCTGGTAATTAAAACAGGCTGCCTTTCTTTCCTGACCTTTTCACAGATTTCTGATAACCTGGTCTTAGCTTCAAACAATCCAATATTTTTCATGTTCGTAATATACTGGTCTACCAGTTTATTGTTAAGAGCTTTTCAAATGTTCCAAAACTTACAGCCCAGTTGTTCTTCTCGGCATTTGATTGCTATGGGTTGCAGGGGAGCTATGAGGAGAAAGGTCGAAAGTAAAGCTAAATCATAAAATACGAAATCTTACATACCGTACAATGCTTGTGTCGGCTATAGAAACCCGATCTACGGGATGCCATGTAGAGGGCGGGGCGTATTTTCCAGTCTGAACATCCTTGGCGGGCAGGCTAAGCGCCGATTATGCTAAACATGCTCTTTTTTCAGTTCGTCTTCATAGAGGGGTGACATCTGCCAGCATCTGTCTATTACCTTTGGCAGTGTCTCCAGAAAATAATCAACATCTTCTTCCGTATTATCCTTTCCAAGGCTTACAGTGATTGAGCCAT
>JBHHYW010000343.1:0-3701 GCA_046757745.1 Candidatus Scalindua sp. | reverse complement strand
GAGGATACTGGTATTGGCATACGAAGGGAATACCAGAATAATGTTTTCAAGATATTCTGGAGGCTTAAGGATGTCGAAGTAGAGGGTACTGGCGTTGGGCTGGTAATCGTCAAAAAGATTATTGATATTCACAAAGGGAAGCTTTGGATAGAAAGCCCCATCGCCAGAGGGAAAGGCTCACGGTTTTGCTTTACAATGCCTGTATCCAGATAATACCCTTACCAAAAATATGATGACCCCAATTATAGAGAATGCCTGCGGGATATTATTGATAAAGACAGCAATATAAAATTGCTTAATTTATGAAAACTTTTCCTTTACATAGACCAATTGTTTTTTTCTTAGTTAGTCTTCTCATTATTTTAATTATCAAACGGATTAATATCACTTTTTTCAAAATACTTTATGTTCTTACCATTTTCATCATCTTTTTCGAATTCACCATTATCAACCGACTCTATCCTGTAATAACCACCTCTGTCATTTTGGATTCCCTCATCACGTTCTTCTGCCTCCTTACAATTGATACAAAGGCTGACGAAAGGTATGGCCATTAGGCGTTGTCTGTTGATCTTCCTGCCGCAATTTTCACATACACCATACTTCCCCTTCTTTATTTGGCTTAAAGCATTATCAATTTCCTCTATTTCTTTTACTTCACCTTGTGCAATAGACATTGCTATTTCATCTTCTATAAGGTTAGACGCAATGTCCGCTGTATCTGTAAGCCTGTACCCACCAGAGTCCTTAAACCCACTTAATCTCAGTTTAACCTCCTTCAATAGATGGTGTCTTCTCTCCTTCAGCCGGTTCCTTAATTGATTTAAGAATTTTCTATTCATTTAAACATATCCTATAAAAAATCAAATATTTCTATTTTTGTGTAGATAGCAACATATCAATGCTTATTGGTTTTTCTTGATTACATATGAGTATGTTTAGATATTTATCAATTAAAATCGCAAACGTTATACCAATTAACGTATTATAACCATTATAAAACACTAAAAGTTTCCTAAAATCCAATAAAAAATCCTATAATACATATACCTTTGTATTATCAGTACTTATGCCTATGCCAAACTATCATATACTTCAAATTCAACGCCTATTCAATATTATCAACCCACTGGAGACATTCCTTTTTTTTTAACTTAAACTAAATAAAGATGAACGACGAAAATCTTTCAAGAAATATTTTCGCTCAAGCGGTCTATAATTAACCTTTTACCAAAGCTCCACGAATCCCCACCTGAATGTCAGTTTGACAGGGTTGCCAGGCAGTTAGTGACGAGTACTGCTTCAGGACGTTCCCCCACATTTCTTAAAACTTGTTGAATTTACTCTGCATAGATGCTAAAAACCCGACAGGATATACTTATTTTAACAACAACCATTGAACTCGATGAATAAATTAATAGCAATTGTTGATGATGAACCGGATATTGTGGAGCTGGTATCCATTAATCTAAAAAAGTCAATGTTTAAGGTCAATGGGTTCTCTGATGCTGAAAGCTTTTATAGTTTCCTCGAAGAGCAGATTCCGGATCTTATTATCCTGGATTTGATGTTACCTGATGCAGACGGCCTTGAAATCTGTAAATACTTAAGAAAGGAAGATAAGTTTTCCTCGATTCCCATTGTTATGCTTACAGCAAAGGGAGAAGAAACAGACAAAATCCTGGGATTGGAATTTGGCGCAGACGACTATGTGACCAAACCTTTTTCACCAAGAGAATTGGTTGCCAGGGTAAAGGCAATTTTAAGAAGAAGACAAAAAGTTGAAGAATCCGGGAAATTGGACGTCGGTGGAATATTAATTATAGATACCGAAAAATATGAAGTCTTTGTTGAAGGCAAAAGAGTTGAATTAACTTCTACTGAATTCAGGATATTAAAATTACTTTTATCAAAAAAGAGTAAGGTGTTCTCGAGGGATGATATCTTAGATTATCTCTGGGGTCATGAGAAGATCGTTTTAGACAGGACAGTAGATGTACATATTAAACATTTGAGAGACAAGTTAGGCAAGGCAGAACGATTCATTAAGAATATTAGAGGTGTAGGATATAAACTGGAAGAATGAGAAAATCAATATTTACAAAAATTTTTGGCGGGTATCTCTTAATTGTTATAGTAATTCTCGCCATAACATTCCCCCTCTCTTTCAGAGCAATAAGGTATCATCATATAAACACATTAACCGGCAACCTGAAGAACCTTTGCCTTACTTTAAAGCTTAATGTATCCCCGCTCCTGGAAAGCAACCGTATTAAGGAATTAGACGCCCTTATAAAGAAATTGGGCAGGCAGATAGATACAAGGATTACTATTGTAAATCTTGATGGGATAGTTTTAGCAGATTCAGAAAAAGACCCGGCATCAATGGAAAATCATAAGAATCGACTTGAGATAGTACAAGCTATAAGAAGCGGCATTGGCACATCGTTACGTTATAGCACTACCGTAAAGGAAGAAATGTTATATGTCGCAGTCCCGATTGAAAAAGATGGTAAAACCTCAGGTATTATAAGGGTAAGTCTATTTTTAAAAGAAATTAATAGCTTACTCTATAGCCTGAAGATAACCATTATTAAGTTTGCTGTGATCATTGTAGCTGTATTACTATTAGGAGCTTTCATCTTTTCACGTAGTTTATCAAGGCCTCTTAAAGAATTGGGCGCCGCTTCCCGCAAGGTAGCTCAAGGGGACTTTAACACAAAAGTATACTTAAAAAATAGAGATGAAGTAAAAGAGCTGGCAGACAGTTTTAATTACATGACAGGCCAGGTGAAAACCTTATTTACACAACTGTCCTATCAGAAGGAAGAGCTTAACAGTATTATATCGTCAATCGAAGAGGGCCTTTGTGTATTAGACAAAGAAGGAAGGATTACAATCTATAATAAGAGCTTTAGAAAGATTGTTCAGAACGATTCTGTCAATGGAAAATTTTACTGGGAAGTCTTAAGAAAAATCAAATTTGATGAATTGATAAAGAAGGTAAGGAATGAGAAAAGCAACATTGTTGATGAACTCGAATTAAACATCAGAACATATTTATGCAGCGCCACATTCTGCTCAAATAAAGAAGAGATAGTGGTAACCCTGCATGATATAACAAATATCAAGAACCTGGAAAAAACAAAGAAAGATTTTGTCACAAATGTGTCCCACGAATTACGCACACCGCTTACGGCAATAAAAGGATTCGTAGAAACCCTGGAAGAGACAACTAATGATAACGAAAACAGACATTACCTGAATATCATTAAGAGGCATACCGACAGGGTCATAAATATTGTTGAGGATTTACTGCTGCTGTCAGAGCTTGAGGAAGAATCAAGCAGCCTGGAATTCGAAGACGTAAATTTAGAGGGTTTAATTGAAAACATTCTAAAGATATTTGATCAGAGGATAAAAGAGAAGAGTCTGGCATTAAAATTTAATACAGACAGTAATCTGCCTCTTATCAAAGCTGACCCTTTTAAACTGGAACAGGTCTTTATCAACTTGATAGATAATGCCATTAAATACACTGAAAGAGGAGAAATCGTGATATCCTTAAGTCAAAATGATAAGGCCGTAATAACAGAAATACAGGATACGGGGATATGCATTCCAAAGGAACATCTATCCCGCATCTTCGAAAGATTTTATGTGGTTGACAAATCCCGCTCCAGAAAACTGGGCGGAACCGG
>JBHHYW010000342.1:0-3701 GCA_046757745.1 Candidatus Scalindua sp. | reverse complement strand
AGGTAGAAAAGGCCGATTATGGTTTTTCCATCACAGATTTCTCCATTCTTAATCATTTCAAATGCCCTGGCCAGGGGTATCTCTATAACCTGAATATCTTCGTTTCCTGTGCCAAAGTATTTCTCTTCTTTTGTCTCACCCTCTGCTTCAACGTAGGCAAGGTATATGGATATTTTTTCGGAGCATCCTCCGGGACTCGGGTAGAATTGCGTTAGATATTTCAGGTTGTCGACCTTATAGCCGGTCTCTTCCAGTACTTCTTTCTTTGCGACTACAACTTCACCGTTGTCTTTAATTCCTGCAACACACTCTATCAGCCATCCAGGGCCATCGTCCACATATGCCGGATAGCGAAATTGCCTGATCAGAACAACTGATTTATTAGTTTTATTATAGAGAATAACGGCGACAGTGTCTCCTCTATCGAAATTTAACCTGTCAATCTCCCTGCTCATCGAACCATCGAATTTTTCGTGTTGAAGAACAGCCTTATCAACCTTAAAAAACCCATCATATACTCTTTTTAAATCTTTTATTACGACCTTCACTGTTTTTCTACCTTTCCGGTGTTGAGTTTCAAAGATTCTATAAAATGGTGTTGCTTTCCATGGTTGTATACAGTCATGTAATAGCAGTAGAACTGCTTTTGTTTTTTGAGTTCGACAGTAGAACTGTCGAACAGTATGGGTGTCCGATTGTAGAACAATCGGACAGTATGCTATTGTATTACAAGTTCTTTGGCTTTTTTAAGCGCCTCTTCTTTTGTCGTAATTTTTTGTTCCAGTTGTTCGTCCTTTATTGCATCCAGGATCTTTGAGAAGATTGGGCCCGGTTTCAGTCCCATTGCTATTAAATCATTACCGGTGATTAGGGGTTCCGGTTTTATCTCCTCCTCCTGCAACTCTTCAAACATATTCTGACAAAAGTTGTAATCCTCCAGATCCCCTGTACTGGCAAGTGAATCTGCTTTGTAAAGCTCTGCAAGTTCAGGATAACCTTCATGAGCAAAAAGCCTCTTCAGCTTGCTTATCCTCATCTGCTGTGCGTGTCTCAAGTAGAGATGCATCTTTACCAGCCATGTTACGCGTTCCTTCTCTGCATTCGACATCCTTAAACGCTCGCAGATTTTCTCAGACATATCAGCGCCAATGTTATCATGGTTGTTGAATCTTATTCGGTCTGCAACTTCAAAGGTTACGGGTTTGCCTATGTCATGAAGGAGTACTGCCATTGCCAACTCCCAACCCTTCGACAAGCTCAGGGTGGTGAGTTTACCGAATCCGCTATCTGCCGCATTTCGGCTGGCAGCCAATTCGGATAATGTGAGCAAGGTATGCGTAAACACATCACCTTCCGGATGGTAGTTTTCAGGCTGCCTTACACCCTTCATTGCCGTTACTTCCGGAAGGATCTCATTCAGCAGGTTTAGGTCGTCCATTATTTTGATACCGGTATGCGGGCTTGGGCCTGTCAATATCTTTCGGAGTTCATCTCTGGTTCTTTCCATACTTACGGTTAATATCTTATCATAAAGTTTTTTAATGGCCTCTGCAGTATGGTCTTCAATCTTATAGTCAAACCTGCATGCAAAACGGACTGCCCTTATCATTCTTAGCCTGTCTTCATTAAATCTCTCAGAAGGGTCGCCAATGGCTCTAATCAGACGTGCCTGCATATCTTCCTTCCCTCCGACATAATCAAAATGCTTATCATCAACCGGATCATAAAACATTCCATTTATGGTAAAGTCACGCCTTAATGCATCACCCCTGGCATCACAGAATGTCACCGAATCAGGGTGACGCCCATCAGTGTATGTGCCGTCTGACCTGAAGGTAGCAACCTCAAATTCAAAATTATTTTCCATGACCAGGACGACTCCATAGTGAATGCCCACAGGAACCGTCTTCTCGAAAATATTTATAATATCATCGGGGCGGGCATCTGTTGCAATGTCATAGTCTTCAGGGACACTGCCCATCAGCATATCCCGGACGCAGCCGCCTGCAAATAACGCACTGAAGCCCCTTTCTCTAAGACGTTTAACGACACCTATGGCAGTTTCTTTAAGTAGACTTTTGTGTGAGCTATTGTGCTCGGTTTTGTCAGTCATCATCGTCATAAATTTTGCAATTATACTGTTCGACAGTTCTACTGTCGAACTCAGAAAAATGAAAGAGTTCTACTCTTTTTTATCTAACTGAGAAACAAGTTCTTTAAACTTTTTTCCTCTCTCATCATAGTTTGTAAACATACCGTAACTTGCACATGCCGGTGATAGCAAAACGACATCGCCGGCTTCAGCAATCTCGTACGCCTTTCTCACCGACTCATCAAGAGATGTTGCTACATAAACCTCCGGTTCGGCTTTTTCATCTTTTACGCCCTTTACGTTTTTAATAAGTTCCTCTATTTTATTGGCAGTCTCTCCGACAAGGATTACGTATTTTGTATTCTTTACACATTCTCGTGCAAACTGACTGAGACTTACTTTTTTATTATACCCTCCTGCAATCAATATTGTCGGGCTATCAAAAGCCTTTATTCCGGCAATTGCGGCTTCCGGTGTTGTTGCCTTTGAATCATTGTAATATTGCACTTCATTAATAGTGTCTACATACTCCAGGCGGTGTTCCAGTCCCGTGAATTTTGTAATCGCATTTCTAATAGATTCGACGTCTGCTTGCACTGCGATTGCAGCATATGTTGCGGCCATTATGTTTTGTCTATTATGAATGCCCTTTATATTAGTTTGTGTTGGGCAGGGGATAACGGTAGAATTATGATTAATAATAATTTCATTATTCTTCAGGAATGCGCCATGTTCCAGTTCTTTTGTGGCGCTGAACCATAGAATATGTCCTTTGCATTCACCTTCCCATTCTCTTAGTGTTGGATCGTCATAATTAAGTATTGCGTAATCATTCTCCTTTTGATAACGAATAATTGCCTTCTTAGCGTCTATATAATTTTCCATGGTTTTGTGTCTGTCAAGGTGATTTGGCGCTATATTTGTTACTATACTTATGTGCGGACTCATTTCTATCCTGGAGAGAAGATCAAGTTGAAAACTTGATATCTCAAGGACAACTACATCATCCGGTTTTATTTCATCAAGATGTTCCAATAATGAAACGCCTATGTTTCCGCCAATCCACGTTTTAATTCCCGTTTTAATCCCTGCTTCCTTCAGTATCTCTCCTAACAAAGATGTGGTTGTCGACTTACCATTGCTTCCGGTAATCCCTATTACGGGTGCAGGGACAAGCCTGAAGAAAATGTTCAGTTCTGAATCGATATGCACACTGTTTTCGTACGCAATTTGTAAAAACCTGGAATCATCGGGCACAGCGGGGTTGACAACCAGCATGTCTGCATTCGCAAAATCTTCTTCTACGTGTTTTCCAAGTCTAAACTTAACCGGCAGTCCGTTTAAGAGCTTAAGCGATGCTGATAATTCCTCAGCACTTTTCAGGTCTGTAACCGTTACGTCTGCACCCTGAGAAACAAGGAATCTGGCGGCGCCTACACCTCCGCCGAATAATCCCAATCCCATCACGGTCGTTTTTTTGTCTTTAAAATTCTTCTTTGGAATAGATTTTTGATTCATAGGATTCTTAAAATACACCTGCCTTCATACAATGTCAAGTTGTAACCCATGTATTTGGCAGGTATATGATAGAAATAAATATTGATTTTAT
>JBHHYW010000341.1:0-3711 GCA_046757745.1 Candidatus Scalindua sp. | reverse complement strand
ATAATATCGATGGAGGAGCAGTCATGGAGTGAATCGAGATTCAAGGGTTTTGATTTAAGTAATAGGAAGTATGAAACAACGTCATTTGTCTGCAGGGATTGTTCAAATATATGTGAAATAAGAAAAGTAACAATAACCGGAGAGTCGCCTCTCCACTACGGAAGTCGTTGTGGGAAGTTTGATGACGAAAAGAAGATTAAAAAGTCAAAGAATTTGCCCAGATTATTTTATGAAAGAAACCGGCAGTTGTACGGCCCTTATTATACTGACAGAAAAACTAAGAGCGTTGTAAAGAAGCGTGATAACGGTGAGAAATCTTGCGGGCGAATAGGAATACCGCAGGCGTCTACTTTCTTTGAATTGTTTCCAATGTGGAGGAAATTTTTCACCGAATTGGGCTTTGATATAGTTATATCAAAGAATACTAACCGTGGCATAATAAATAAAGGGATAGAACATGTTAATGCCGAAACGTGCTTTCCTATAAAGGTGTCACACGGGCACGTTGCAGATATGCTTGACAAGGAGATAGATTATCTGTTCCTGCCTAGTGTGATCAATATGACTCATGAATCTTCTAATATGACTCATTCTTATGCGTGCCCTTATATTCAGTGTCTTCCTTATATAATCGGATCGGCGGTTGACCTTGAATCCCGGAAATTTAAACTGCTGCAGCCTGTAATTCACTTTGAATACGGAGAATCTCATGTGGAAAAAACATTCCGTAAGATTGCCGCAGATATTGGTGTAAGGGGGAAGAAAGCAACAAACGCAATTAAAAAAGCCCAGGAAACACAGAAAAGCTTCTATAAACATTTGCAGGACAGGGGTAAGGAGGTATTAGATAATTTAGGTGATGATGAAACTGCATTGGTAATTATCAGTCGTCCTTATAACGGTTGCGATTCCGGTGTTAATTTAGACCTTCCTGAAAAACTCAGGGATATGGGGGTACTGGCAATCCCTATGGATTGTATACCTTTGGATTTAGAAGATATATCAAGGGACTATCCAAACATGTATTGGAAATATGGACAAAAGATACTCGCAGCGGCGAGGTTTATAGCAAAAGATAAGAGGCTACATGCCCTTTATATACCAAATTTCGGGTGTGGGCCTGATTCATTTATCTCCAAGTTTTTTCCTAAAGAGGTTGGAGGCAAACCATTTTTGATGATAGACATAGACGAGCACAGTGCGGATGCGGGTGTAATGACACGTTGCGAGGCATTCCTGGATAGCCTGAAAAACGCGAGAACTAAAAAGTTTGAGAAAGACACGAACGAAAAGTGTGGACACGCTATAAATGTGAAGAGGACGATGTACATTCCTTATATGAATGATTGCTGTTTTATGGCTGCTGCGGCTATGAGAGCAAATGGTGTTAATGCCGTAGCTCTGCCAATGCCAGATAAAACAAGTCTTGAATTAGGGAGAAAATATACGTCCGGGAAAGAATGTTATCCTGCCATTCTTACAACAGGGGATATTGTAAAGAAAGCTACAGATCCTGATTTTGAGCCTGACAGGAGTGTCTTTTTTATGGCAACAGCGTCAGGTCCATGCAGGTTTGGTCAGTATAATACAATGCATAGAATGATTCTTGATGGCATTGGTTTGCCGCATGTACCAATATACACATTGGACCAGGGAGATGACTACCAGGAAGATACAAAGAATTTAGGGGCAAATTTCCGTAAGCTTACGTGGAATGGAGTAGTATTCGTTGACTATATGCAGAAATTGTTACACGAAATAAGACCTTACGAAATAAATAAAGGCGATTCTGATGTTGTCTATAAACAGCATCTTAGAAAAGCAGAACACGCGATAGAACTCGGACATGATCTCCTGCAGGTTGCTAAAGATGCAAGTGACGCATTGAACAGGGTTGCCGTTGACCGAAGCGTACGGAAACCCAAAATTGGTATTATTGGTGAGACTTACGTTCGTGGTAATGAATTTTCAAATAACTTTATCGTAAGGACGATTGAGAAGCTTGGCGGTACTGCAGTAGTGCCTCCGTTTAGTGAATGGCTGGACTATATTGCCCATCTCAGGCGGGTAGATAGCAAAAGGGAGAAAGACTTTAACGCTCTTTCAGTGGAGATGCTAACCGGGGTAATACAGAAGTATCACGAACACAAAATGTCACGTCCTTTTAAGAAGAGTGGAATGAA
This sequence comes from Candidatus Scalindua sp., assembly GCA_046757745.1. Classification (GTDB taxonomy): domain Bacteria; phylum Planctomycetota; class Brocadiia; order Brocadiales; family Scalinduaceae; genus Scalindua. The sequence continues at coordinate 1,528 of JBHHYW010000341.1, read as the reverse complement.
GCTTTTTAAGGAAAGTTCTATAAAGAAACTAATTTCGAAGGGTAAATCGTATATCCATGATTCATATAGAGGTGATCCGGTTCTCAGCATGGGAAGAGCAGTGGAATATATAGAGGCAGATTATGACGGTATTGTAAACATTATTCCTTTTCATTGTATGCCGGGAACAGCCGTGAATGCCGTTTTAGAGAAATTACAGAGAGAGCATAAAGATATTCCATTATTAAAACTGACATTTGATGGTCAGGAAGAAACAAATGAAGAGACCCGTTTGGAAGCGTTTATACATCAGGCATATCAAAGAATGGAAAGCAGGCTGAGTAAAACAAATGGTTATGCAACTATGAATTAGCGATCCTACGGGCGGACTGAAGGGCTTTAATGTGAACGGTAAAAGTTGGAAATACGGGAACAATATTAACACGGATGAGATTATTCCTGCCAGATATCTGAATACAACTGATGTAAAAGAGTTGGCATCTCATTGCATGGAGGACATCGATCCGGAATTTGTTAGTAAAGCAGGGGAGGGCGACATAATTGTAGCTGGTGACAACTTTGGCTGCGGGTCTTCCAGGGAACATGCACCTATATCAATTAAGGCATTTGGTATCTCATGTGTAATCGCAAAGAGTTTTGCAAGAATATTCTTCAGAAATGCTATCAACATTGGTCTGCCGATTTTCGAGAGTGAAGAGGCAAGCTCAGGTATAAGTGACGGTGACGAGGTTGAAGTAGATATAAATTCAAGCAAGATAACCAATCTGACAACAAACAAAGAGTTCTCGTTTACACCATTTGTTGTTGAAATGAAGGACATAATCCAGGCAGGTGGATTAATGGGATACATAAAAGCGAATGCGTCAAAGTAGCCTCTTTGATTTTCCCAGCGTTCCGTTTTTCCACTTCATCAACAGCTCTGAAGTGCCCAGGTCATTCCTTGAGTACATGAATAAGTACTGTTGCGCATAACCGGCATAGGCGCCAAAGTAATCTAAGCCAAAGTCCCTGATCCTGTTGTTAGAAACACTGTTATTGTCGAAGTAGAGTAATTGCATAGTTTTCTTTATCCATGTGTCTACCGGAAACGCCTGATTGAAGCCAAGGGAAAAGAGTAAAATGCAATCAGCTACTTTGTCTCCAACTCCATTTATCTTCTTTAATTCGTTCTTTGCAAGGTTGTATGGTTGTGTTCTTAGTGAATTCAGATGTTTAATATCTACGGTATTATTTGCCTCAAGGATGTATCTTGCGCGAAAACCGGTTTTTGCGTCTATAATTTTATTATAGTCATTCATTTTGCCTGGCAGGGGAAAGGTATAATCACAAACTCCATCCAGAGCAGTCTTTTTACCAAAATACTCTGAGAGGGCCTTAAGCTTTGACTTTATTCTCGGGATGTTTGATGCGGAAGAGCAGATAAAGGATATTAAACATTCCCAGGGGTCTTGCTTAATGAGTCTTAAGCCCCTGTATTTATCTATTGATTTCTCTATATATTTGTCTTTGTTTATTTCCTTAAGAATTT
>JBHHYW010000340.1:0-3715 GCA_046757745.1 Candidatus Scalindua sp. | reverse complement strand
GAAATATGTGGTAAGAAAACGGCTGTAGGATATAAATATGAACGTAGAGGTTTGCCAAAGAGAAAGGGTGGAGTTGGGCTGAAGATTACCGGTAAGACAAAAAGGAAATTTAAGGCAAATATACAAACTATAAGGGCAAATATAAACGGAAGTATCAAAAGAATCAAAATCTGTACAAGATGCATAAATGCCGGTAAAGTGGTTAAAGTTGTATAAATGACTGGAAACTCTTGGTATTTTTGTCAGAGCAAGAATGGATATTAGCGTAAAAGAGATTGAGCATATAGCTAACCTTTCAAGAATTACACTTACGGTAGATGAAAAAAATACATTTGCAAAACAGTTAACCAATATCCTTGATTATATTGAAAAATTGAATGAGCTGGATACAGATGAAGTCCAGCCAATGGCATACGCTACATCCCTAAAAAACGTTTTTCGAGAAGATAAGCTAAAATCTTCTTTTTCACGCCAGGAAATCTTAGAACTTTCCCCTTCAAGCGCCAACGGTTTCTTTAAGGTGCCGAAGGTAATAGAATAAAATTTCTGATCTATTGCTCGTACTCATTTTCTTCCTGCGAAAGACTTCTTGACAAGTATTTCATTTTTGAACAATCATAAAGTATTTGAATATAGTGACATTTTGGAGTATTTATTTTGTTATCTCACGAATTAAGTGCAAATCAAATTAAAGAAAAGATAATTAAAAGGGAAACTACTGCTCAAGAGGTAGTTGAAGAGCTTTTTGAATGGATAAATCTCAAGGAACCTTTAATTAAGGCTTATCTTTGTTTAGACAAGGATGGTGCTTTATTAAAGGCAAAAGAGGTTGACAAAAAACTCGATAATGGCGATAAAGTTGGTTTGTTGGCAGGTGTTCCTGTTGCTTTAAAAGATAATATTTGTACAGTGAGTATAAAAACAACTTGCGCATCAAAGATACTGGAAGACTTTATTCCTCCTTATGATGCTTTTGTTGTTAAGAGAATTAAAGAGGAAGATGCAATAATAATTGGTAAAACCAATCTGGATGAGTTCGCAATGGGTTCTTCAAATGAAAGCTCCGCATTTCATATTACACGAAATCCATGGGATACTGATTGTATTCCCGGAGGTTCTGGTGGTGGCTCTGCGGCAGCAGTAACAGCAGATACGGCTTTTATGGCTTTAGGCTCGGATACCGGTGGTTCTGTCAGGCAGCCATCAGCGTTTTGTGGGAATGTTGGTTGCAAGCCTACATATGGAAGGGTGTCTCGTTACGGATTGGTCGCTTTTGCATCTTCATTAGACCAGATTGGTTCCGTTACGAAAGATGTTTATGATGCGGCATTACTGTTACAAGTTGTTTCTGGTCATGATGGTCTCGACTCAACAAGCGCTACTGTGGGAGTTCCAGATTATATTTCAGATATTAATAACGTAGATGGCAATCTGAGAATAGGGGTTCCAAAGGAGTTTTTTGGTGAAGGTCTTAATTCAGAGGTTGGAAGCGCAGTAATGAAGGCATTAGAGATTTATAAAAGAAATGGTGCAGAATTGGTTGATCTGTCTCTTCCTCATTGTGGATATGCAGTAGCTACTTATTATATAATAGCTACTGCCGAGGCCAGCTCAAATCTGGCAAGGTATGATGGTGTTCGGTACGGGCATAGAAGTCAATTAAGTGACGACAATATAATTGATATGTATAGCAGGGTACGTGCTGAAGGGTTTGGTAGTGAAGTTAAAAGGCGAATTTTATTTGGTAATTACGTGTTAAGCGCCGGTTTTTATGAGGCATACTATTTAAAGGCATCTAAGGTGCGAAATTTGATAAAAAGTGATTTTGAAGACGCTTTCAAGAAAGTGGATTGTATTATTTCTCCTACATGTCCAACACCGGCTTTTAAGATAGGGGAGAAAATTACTGATCCACTTCAGATGTATTTATCAGATATTTATACAATACCTGCTAATCTTGTAGGGATACCGGGTATTTCAGTTCCTTGTGGTTTTACAAATACCGGCTTACCAATTGGCATGCAAATTCTGGGTAAGCATTTTGACGAAGGGGAAATTTTAAAGGCGGCAAAATTATTCGAAAATGAAACTGATTTTCACTTAAAGAAACCGGAACTAAATTGACAGGATTAGTTGATGAAATATGAAGTAGTGATTGGATTGGAGACCCACGCAGAATTAGATACCGAATCTAAGCTTTTTTGTGGGTGTAGTACTAAGTTTGGTTCCGAGCCAAATACACAGACATGTCCTGTTTGCTTGGGCTTGCCGGGAGTTCTGCCGGTGATGAATAAGAAGGCGTTTGAGCATTCATTAAAGGCGGCTCTTACTTTGAATTGTGAGATAAGTAAATTTACTAACTTTGATAGAAAGAGTTATTATTATCCTGATTTACCTAAAAACTATCAAACTTCGCAAAACTATTTTAATATCGGCAACAACGGCCACGTAGATATAATCGTAAAGGGAAAAGAGAAAAGAATCGATATACACAACGTACATTTGGAAGAGGAGGCTGGTAAACTTGTTCATTCTGAAACATCAGGTGCAAATTACAGTTTAGTTGACTTTAACAGGGCAGGTGTGCCGCTCCTGGAGATAGTGACTCAGCCGGACATGAGAAGTGTTGAAGAAGTGGAAAGTTATATGCAGGTACTCAGGAATATATTGCTTTACATAGGTGTGTCAGACTGTAAGATGCAGGAAGGCTCTTTAAGATTTGAGGCGAGTATATCTTTACGTGAAAAGGGTTCAAACGTTCTTGGTAACAGGGTAGAAATTAAAAATCTTAATTCTATGAAGGCTGTCTTAAAAGTGCTTGTATATGAAATATCCAGGCAAAGCAGTTTGCTCGATAAGGGTGAGAGCGTGTTAATGGAAACAAGATTATGGAATGATGTTGACTCTGTAAGCAGGCGGATGCGCTCAAAAGAAGAGGCATATGATTACAGGTACTTTCCCGAACCGGATTTAGTTCCTGTCTGGATTGATCAGGAGTGGATCGATGAAACCAGGGCAACAATTCCGGAACTTCCTGTCAGTAAGCATCAAAGATTTGTGAATGAATATACTATTTCTGACTACGATGCAGGTATCCTGACGGAAGACAAGCCTCTGGCAGACTATTTTGAGGAATGTGTAGGCTTGTCTCAGGATTCTCCGAAAGAGCTAAGTAACTGGATCATCAATGATGTACTTCGGGAACTAAATGAACGAAAAACAAATGTGCAGGATTTTGCTGTTTCACCAAAGATGCTGGTTGAATTAGTGAAGATCAAGCCAACTATTGGAAGCTCAATTGCCAAAGACGTCTTTATTGAAATGATAAATACAGGTAAAACCGCGCCATCTATCGTTAAGGAGAAAAATTTAACACAGATGGAAGATGTAAGTGAACTTAATGATATTGTAACAAAAGTAATAGAAGAGAATCCTAAAGCGGCAGATGATTACGGCAAAGGTAAAAAAAGCGCTTTAACCTTTTTGATAGGCCAAACTATGAAGGTTACTAAAGGTAAAGCGAATCCCAAGATTTTAACAGAGATTTTCAAGGAAAAATTATCTGCAAGCTCAAAGTAAACCTTATATACTAAGCGTCTTTCGCTTGAATGGTTTTTCTGTTATTTCCTTTTGCTCTTTTTGCTGCTTTGTCGATTAGGCCATAAACAGCATTGCTTAATTCACCAATGAATTCTCCAGACGTATTGCATTTTTT
>JBHHYW010000339.1:0-3716 GCA_046757745.1 Candidatus Scalindua sp. | reverse complement strand
AGGTGACAATTTCCGTTCAAAAAAAGCAAGAAATTGTCGACTTAGAGACTAAGGATCACCGGCTATTTCTATGACACTATAATCTGGTGTTGATGTGTTGATACTAATAAAAAATGTCGCGTATATGAGTGAATGTTTATGGCTGTATATTAGACTTTAATAGAGATGATTTCAACAAATATCCAAGTTTACCCGTCCGAGCGGCATTGCCGGGCGGGCAACCTGTCATCTTGAGATATGTTAAAACCTGTTTCTTATGTGCTTTTGTTACGTTCTCTACAGACTTTAATTCTAGAATCACTTTATCATCGATTATAATGTCCGCCCTGAATCCTTCGTCAAATTTGATTCCTTTATATTCTATTGGGACAGGAACCTGTCGCTTTATAGTCAGGTCTCTGTCCTGAAGTTCATGTGTCATCAACACTTCATAGACAAGTTCGAGCAGGCCCGGCCCAAGTTCTTTGTGTATTGTCAATGCTACATCTACTACAATTTTCCCTATTTCGTTTTCTTTCATTTTGTCTTTTGCCTTTCTTTGTGCCTCCGTGCCTTTGTGTGAATCTATGTTTTTTGTCTTTTGCTTTTCTCCGCGCCTGCGTGAGAAACATAGGGAAACATAAAAATGAATACCTCCCTTCTTATTTACTGACTGGATTCCCTGTGAAAAGTCCTCGGCGTTGTTTGTCCGGGGAAGCATGAGGTTTTCCTCTCTTTCGAGAGGAGTCCAGAATTGGAACCCTCTCGAAAGAGAGGTCTATCGTCATGTCCTATAAAAGCCAGACGATTTTAATATTCGGTTCTACTTCCTGAAATTCAGGATCTCCGGTATAGACTTCAAGTTTTTTCATTTTTGCAAGCGCAGCGGCAAAGCAATCTGCCAGTGACATTTTGTATGACGCTTTAATTTCGCCAGCCAATTCAGCCAGGGCCTGATCGGCCGGTATAATCTCGAAAGGTAATCTTAAAAGTTTTTGCCTGACCTCTTCCCATTTTCTGATTCCAACTTTGCGTTGAATGATATATCTAACCTCTGCCCAATTCGGAGCCGTAATATAATTAATAACGTCATTCTCAGCCGCCCATTCAAAAAGTTTCAGAACTTTCTCATGTCCTTTCTCTTTAAACAAGAATGTAATGATTGCATAGCTATCAAGCACGCTTTTTTTCACTCTTACGGTTCTCCGATCTTTTATCTTTGGCCCTCTCTTTTAAAAGTTCTTTAGTGGCTGATGAGTCGCTCTTAAGCATCCCACAAACACTTCTTACATAATCTTTTGTGGCAGGCTGAAATACAATCTCTCCATTTCGTTCAACAAAATAAACCTTTGTTCCAGGCTTAATACTATACTTTCGTCTAATCTTTGCAGGTATAACAAGCTGCCCTTTTGTAGTAACATAAGCTTTTTCCATAATATACTCCGGATAACACTATGTCTTACTGCACAGCATAGATCTTACATTTTTCTTAACGTAAGTCAATTAATATTTTGTCCAGACCTCAACATTTGGCAAATAACTTGATTAGAGAAAATATGGAGTGCATCGACCGTGTCGATGTTCGCCACAGCGAATCTGCCTACGGCATGACGGGCAGTAACACGGTTACTGCACTCCACAAAAGGCGTGTTAAACTGTTCAATACAAAAAAACAGGAATGTTCCCACTTAAAATGCAGGTAGGAGCCAACTCATGCCCGTCCGTACCAACCAGTACGTTCCGGCTGGTGAAAGTATAGACATGCTCCTCTCTTTCGAGAGGAGTCCAGAATTGGAATCCTCTCGAAAGAGAGGAACGTCTTCAGACCAAAGAGTCAACAGTATGAATCTTTCTTTCGCTCAAGTAAGCGTTTTCTCGCTATAATTGACATAACCTTATTTAGGTGTAGGGTGGGTTAAGCGAAAGCGAACCCACCTTTATTATTTGCTTGTACGATTTAATCTTTTAATGGTGGATTCGTCCTTTCGTCCTTAATCCACCCTACAAACTCAACTACATTTCTTCATGATTTGTACCTTTTCAACAAGCTCTTCATAGGAATCAGGTTTGGTAAAATAACCGTTTGCCCCATTCTCATACGCTTCATCAATCGTATTCTGATCAGAGCTTGTGGAGAGAATAATTACCGGAACAGAGCAATACCTTGAATCCCTCTTAATAAATTTAAGGACATCTATCCCGTCAACCTTTGGCAGATTAAGGTCTAATATAACAAGGGACACTTTTGACAACTCTGTACACTTAAAGAAATCTATGGCCTCTTGTCCATCTTTCTTTAAAATTACGTCTGTTTTAATGCCTTCTATGTTATCATCCATAAGCACATGGGTGATCAACTCGGCATGATCCTGATCGTCCTCAACAAGCAGAAATCTCTTTTCTTTCATTGATAAATACCTCTATTACTTTGAATAATGAAGTTATATGTACAGTCTACTATTTCGCTCACAACATTCAATAGGATAATCACCCTATTACAGACAAAATAATGGTGGATCCCTGCCCACCGGCAGGCAAGCACTTCCCGCCTAACAAACACCGCCTAGCAAACCGGCGGACAGGCGTTTAATCCACCCTACGTCTGCCTTCTGAATAAAATTCCTGAATTCTTTAATCCTGAAATAGTGTATCATCTACCTGTTTCATTAACTCTGAGAAATCAATGGGCTTTCTTATGACAAAGCTTACTTTCATCTCCTCTCTTTCTTTACTATCTATCCTTTCACCCCAGCCCGTAATTATGCCAACTTTCGGTCTATTCTCCAATACATCCAGAGACTTTACCACATCAAACCCTGATATCTTTGGCATGACATAGTTACACAGCACAAGGTCAAACTTCTCATTCTTTAACAATTCAATCGCACCAGCGCCACTGTAAGCGCTTCTGGCACTGTAACCTTTTTTATATAGAAGTTCTTCTAATATCCTGCATATTTTAATCTCGTTGTCTACCACAAGAATCTTACCCTTTTTCATAGTATTTCCCCTTCTGCATTGGTTCTGGAAAGTATATAGGTGGATTCGCTTCGCTTAATCCACCCTACAAGAAAACAAATGCATGCTACTATAAGGGTGGATTAAGCGATAGCGAATCCACCTTATTCTCTCAATAAAAAAAGGCGCAATCGAGTTTCGTCTCAGTTAAGAGTACGATTCGAATGCGCCTTCGACTTGCAGGACCAAGCCCCCGCACGCCAAGGTTGTCCGCACCTGAAGTGCGAACTAACTTAGCTTTATTTATACCATATATTTTCTTACGTTTATAAAACGATATTCATCAAATGTCTTAAATATATTATCGGTTAACATCTCTAATACTTTAGACAGAAAAATCATTCTCTGGGGAAATAGGAACATTTCCCATTAGTCAAAATCTTTTCTTACCACATTTATTGGTAATTCTATTATAAAAGTAGTTCCCTTGTTAATTTCGCTCTTGAAGTCAAGAGAACCTCCCATCATATCCAACGTACCTTTGCAGATTGAAAGTCCAAGACCCAGGCCGCCGGTAGGGATTTTACCCTTCGTAGAAAAAAATGGTTCAAATATCTTAATTTGTAATTCGTCCGGTATACCACTTCCTTTATCAGCAACCATGATCTTCAAATGGCCGTTAACATCTTTCAGGGTAATATCTACACATCCACCCTCAGGAGATGCATCAATGGCGTTTTGTATAATGTTAAATAACACCTGCCTGATTGAGTCTTCAA
>JBHHYW010000338.1:0-3717 GCA_046757745.1 Candidatus Scalindua sp. | reverse complement strand
AGCAGCCGTTATAACTTCGTAACCTTCAAGCCTTAATTCCTGTTCATAAAGCGAAAGCTGTTTCTTATCGTTCTCTACAAGAAGAATTGTATACATAGCTTACTCCTCACTTATTTTTCTAATTTTTCTCCAGAATTTGAATACGACTTTCTTTTGCTCTTCTGTTTCTATAGAATTTGGCCTCTTTTTTCTGACTATTTCGATTGCTTTTGCAGCATTAATACCTTTATCTATGAGGTAACATGCCAGCATTGTCCCTGTTCTTCCCATACCACCGTCACAATACACAACTAACTTCATACCGGCGGTTCTAATCCTTTCAGCAAATCCCAGGAATTCCTCAATTTGTTCTAGTTTTGGAGCACTAAAATCTTTAACCGGAATATGCTTAACTTCAAAACCGAATTTTTCAATCAGGCCTTTATTAAAAGGAATCTCTGTAAGTGATACAATTGCTTCAATATCTTCTTTATTTTTAAGTATTCCAAAATCTTTCATTGTTGAATGTGGTTTTGCCATACCAGCAATTTCACCCTTTATTAACCAGCTAAAATTTCTCATCATTTTTACTCAACAAAAGACCTTAATAGTTTTTATATCCTGATACTTCTTTTTGCCGACGTTACTTTTTTTCGCCCTTGATTCTTTTATTTACGCTATTGCTACAAGTTCAAGTTCAACAATGAGTTCTTTTCCTGCCAGGGGGTTATTAGCATCAATGGTTACTGCCCTGTCAGTAATATTTGTTATAGTTGCTTTAGAGATTTCCTTCTTTCCTTTATTTATTACAACATTAAGCGTCATTCCTAATTGAGGAAAAATATCGGTAGGAAATTGTGGTTTTTCAATAGTAGTTACGAGATTTTCATCGCGATCACCATAAGCATCCTTTGAAGGAATACAACCTTTTTTTGTTTCACCTTCGGTCATCCCAATTACTGCATTTTCAAAACCAGGTATGAGCTTTTTTTCTCCAATAGTGAATTCTGCCGGCTTTTCCTCCTTCGATGAGTAAAACCTCTTACCATCCTTTAAAGATGCGGTGTAATGAACTTTTACTTTGTCTCCCACCTCTGCCTGTGACATTATTTCTCTTTTCTAAATTTATTTTCCAAGCTTAATAGTAAGGCGATCTTAAAGTACAACTTAAAGGTTTTAGTAAAGATTCCTGATAATGAAAGAAAATAGAATAAAAATGCTTTACGGAATTTAGAGGCCTAAACCAGAATGGAACTTTTTATTTACAGCTAAAGTGTAAGAATTGTCTTTAATAGAAATGGGTGTACCGTGAAAGGAGATAGAGAAAAAGACGGTACACCCATTTGTAAAATCATTTTTTTTAAAGAAAGCTCTAAACTCTGTTAACCTAATAATATGCTTGGTTAGTTCCTTTTTAATTTTCGAAAAAATACTAATTCTAAGCGTATTTTGAGTATTTTATTCTAGTCTAGACCCAATTTAAAAATAATGTTAATAACTTCAATAAAGCAAAATATAGAAATTGAAAATAAGGGCGTTCTTCATCTGGTATTTTGTATTCTTTCTATAAATGAATTTCTATCAGGAAAATTTCCCCCGTGCAGCTCAATATCTTCCAAGATGACGTTTATTATCATCTTCCTGTTCGAGTGAGTATCCTCTGGGTGTATAAGCCAGCGAAAGTTTGATCCGATCATCGTTCTGATCCTCGCTTCAAACTCTAGCCATGTGCATTCTAGAAAATTGTTTTTCATGCCGTGTCATCCAACCGTTGATCACGTTAGTCTCATATTTCATTGATAAGCGTCTTACTATAATCTATATACGGTAATTACTTCTTTCAGCAAGGCAACAAAGAATTGTTCACCCTCGTAAATAATAAAACTAAACATTCCGTCAAAATCTTCCACATCCTTCTTTTTACTGACGTTGCTTTATTTTCGCCCTTGATTCTCTTCTTACACTATTGCTACAAGTTCGAGTTCAAGGATGAGTTCTTTGCCTGCCAGGGGGTGATTAGCATCAATGGTTACTGTCTTGTCCGTAATATTTGTTATAGTTACCTCAGAGTCTTTTCCATCATTTGTTTTAGTATTAAACTTAATACCTACTTGAGGATCAATATCTGGAGGAAGTTGTGATCTCTCAATAGTAGTTACTTGATTCTCATTGTAGTTACCAAAAGCATCTTCTGGAGGTATACAAACTCTTTTTGTTTCACCTATGGTCATTCCAATTGCTGCATTTTCAAAACCAGGTATGAGTTTTTTCTCTCCAATAGTGAATATTGCAGGCCCTTTCTCCTTCGATGAGTAAAACATCTTTTCATCCTTTAAAGATACGGCGTATTTAACTTTTACATTGTCCCCTGCCTTAGCCTGTAACATTGTTTTTTCCTCTGAAAAAAATTTACATAATATTAAAGGAGATTAATTAATGTCTTGGGAATTCTACAACCCGTTAATGTTAAGGGTTTTTTTGGAGGCTGTTACCTATTTACAAGCTCCTGGAACAATGGAATATTTGAAGTGGTCATAATAATTAAGGTATATTCTAACCAAGATGAAAGTATACTAAGTATATCGTATAATGCTATTGTTTTACCTTCTACATATGTAAATAGTTTACTATAAGGCATAATAATATATTACATAAAATATGCAAGTATATTATTGTAAATTATGAATATTTTACTATGTATATCATGTAAGTTTCTTGCGGTTTTATAGTTACAAGTAGGGAAAACGTAAAATATTCTCCGTAGTTTTGGATTTATGAAGGCATTTTTGGATTGCAAAACGGATGAATTTTGATAGGAGTGTTAAACGTAAAAGGCGATTGAAGTATTACCAACAAAACGGAAGGCTTACTCAGGAACTAGATCCTCAGTGATCTCATTATCTCCCTGCTTATATATCTTCAGTTTGTCCTTCGGAAGCTTTTCAATATTCTTTTCGACTCGGGTGGTTAACTCGTCACGATTATCTTCCGGTAAGGTGTTAAGGATTGTGAGGATCTCCTTAACCCCTGCAGCATTTACTCTCTTGATCTGGATAAGATAGTGGACATACTCTAAAAGACTGATATCCTTTAACGAATAAAGGCGTCGGTTTCCGTCGTTTCGGGAGGGCTTGATGAGTCCCCTTTCTTCATAGATTCGCAAGGTTCTGGGGTTTACATCCAATATCTCTGCAGCTACACTGATTGGAAAGACTGACTTATCCGGGTCGATTTCCTTTACCATAAATTATATTTCTCCATAACAAAGTAATATTCTATGTAATGTACCATTGATTTCATTTTAACATAACTTAATGCTATATTCAACTAAGGTATAATTAAATGTAAAAAAGAATTAAAATCAAGACAAAAAACGTTGTTTAGAGCCAAACAAGATATGAAGTCTTTGTGGTTAAGAGAAAAAACGTAAATCCATATTTTACAGAGCTTAAAAGTAGGAGAAACACCTTTTGTCGTCTGTTAGAATTATTTTTGATGGGATAGAATGCTTAATATCAAAATTGATCAATTTGTGATTAATATTTACGGGGGGATAAGTAATTAACAACATATAATGTTTTTTGTGTTTTTATTATCCATATATCCTTAGTATGCTACTATGTGTTTTGAGTTATTTAATACAAGCGATAACTGGAGGGATTATGAAGAATACAGTCATAAATAATAGCAAACCAGGAAAATACTATTGGTGGGCACAATCAGCTCCAGTTGATACAT
>JBHHYW010000337.1:0-3718 GCA_046757745.1 Candidatus Scalindua sp. | reverse complement strand
ATAACGTCTTAAATCTTCTTAGCATTTATTCTTACCTTCTCCCTTCCATTTCAAACTATCAAAAAATAAAATATCTAACGTGAACCATAATACAAACGTTTGTCAAGTCTTTTGGTTAAATGAATCTTTGTGAAAAAAACAAGCACCCCCTTTCACTCAATATCATTCTAAAAGCCTCACTTTCAAAGCGTGAATTATATAATTTTCTGAAAATATGTCAACAAAAACTTGTCAAAAAAATACAAACAAATGAAAACTTTTTTCTGACGTAATATATCGATATGAAATTACTACTATTACCTTCTTCAGAGGCCCTTAAGAACTTCTCCATTTTTGCAAAAAATACCAAACATAATTTAATTAACTAACAAACTGCATATACATCCGAGTATAGTGAAGTATGCAAGCCAAATGCCGAAACCTAGCTTCTATACTACATATTGCATAAGCTATGGTATTATGATAGCTTACAAATATTCTACTGATTCTAGAGATCCTTTATCGTTACACTCGAAATGTTAGTTTTCCGTCAAGAATAAAAAGTATTCTTGTACTGCTTCATATAACTACTTCAATCAGCATATCTTATAGTACTGCCGAATTTGAACCACTGCTATCTGCCCAAGACCTGACTTGCAGGTTTCCCAGTTTTCGCCTGAATCATTTCCTTGCCAGTACTGTCTTTAGTATTCGTACGTTTCAATGGGGGGGGGTTCGTAAACTTTGGAGAAAGTAGACTAAATTATCCATCTCTTGTTTAGAAAGCTTGTCTTTATGCGCAGGCATCTCATTTAATTGGCCAAAAAATTCCTTTTGACCAGGATCCTCAATCATACTCCTCAGCCATTTATCAGAGGCAAAGTTGTCCAGTACTGGAGCAGTATCTCCACCATTTCCATCATAGGTGTGACAATTATAGCACCCATTCTCTTCTAAAATCATTTCTCCGGTTTCTTTCAGCACAGGATCTATCCCTTTGTCCTGATCAGCCTGTGCAAGTAAAAACTCTACCAGATTGGATAAATCCTCTTTTTCCAAGTCATACTCAGGCATTATGTCGATCTTTGTTCTCCCATAATATTTGGGAGCATTGGGGTCCTGTAAGAATCCAACAAGCCACGGTTTAGAATTATACGCTGTTAAATCAGGAGCGGAATTACCTCCAGCACCTTCGAAACTATGGCAGGCAATACAATGCTGGCGAAGCAATTGTTCTCCAGAATACAGAGGATCATTCTGAAACACAGATATTCCTCCTTGTGGTGGTATGCCATTCTCTGCCAGCTCTACTGCAACATGAGCCAGTTTTTCAGATTCCTCCTTTTGTTTTATGATTCGCTCGTTTCTGGAATCGCTTACGCTTGAAATTATTGTCAGGAAGATAACACCTGCAAGACCGGCACCAAAAGAACCCATAATAGGCAGCCTTTTTAATGGATAACGGCTTCTTGACCTGTCAATAAAGGGAAGGGCAATTATTAAGGATGCGACAACGGAAGGAATAATAATAGCACCTACTACCTCCAGCTCACCCTCAAAATATTTTAATAGTTGAAACAGAAACAGGAAATACCATTCAGGCCGTGCAATGTAATTTGAACTCGGGTCAGCAGGGGACTGTAATTCTGCACCATCCATATACCAGACCACAACTACCATAGAAATAAAAACAATTACAGCAACGACAACGTCCTTAAATACCTGGTCCGGCCAGAAAGGTTGTGTCTTTTTCTTGAGTTCCAACTCACCGGGCTTCCAGTGTGGAGTAACCCCGTGACGTCTAAATAGATAGAGGTGGATGGCCATAAAGGTCATAAAACCTGCCGGCAGAAAGAATACATGGAAGCTGTAAAATCTCGTCAGTGTAAGGTTTCCATAGTCATTTCCACCTTGAATTACTCCCTTTACAAATTCACCGATCCCCGGGACTAAACTCATAATGCTTGTAGCGACTTGTGTCGCCCAATAGCCCTTTTGATCCCAGGGAAGCAGATAACCGGTAAGTCCAAACCCCAAAATGATGAAAAGCATGAAGACTCCGGAAACCCAGTTTAGTTCACGCGGTTTTCTATATGCGCCGAATATAAGTGTTTGGGCCATATGGAGTACGGCCAGGACAATCATTGCACTGGAACCAATGTTGTGCATCCCTCTTACAAACCATCCGGCAAAGGTTTTGTGCTGAATGTAATATACGCTACCCCATGCATCTGTAGTAGACGCAGAATAACAGGTAGCAAGAATTACGCCGGAGACAATCTGCATAAAGAAGACGAAAACAAGTGCGCTGCCGAAGACGTAGGACCACTTGGCGCCTCCTTCCACCGGTTCATCCGTAAGTTTACTTAAAATGCCGTTGAGGCCGGTTCTATCTTCTAACCACTTCATTTTGTAGCGTTAGTAATCAGTTGTAAAATTTAAGTATAAGCAAACTCTTAAGCAGGAATCTTTCCAGAAATACCAAGTTTCATTTTCTGGTATTTTACAAACAGCTTTCCCTGTTTAATTTCTGTTTCGAGGGTATCCAGTTTACGTGGAGAAGGCCCTGAAAGGACGTTTCCTTCTATATCAAAATAACTATCATGGCACGGGCAGATAAATCTGCCGGAATTCTTGTCCCAGTCAACACCACATCCAAGGTGAGGACAGATTGAGGAAAAGACAGTAAATTTCTTATCCTTATCCATTAATATCCACACTGCTCCTATTGCCGTTGGCGGAAATTTATTCCATGCATCCATCTTAGAACCATTGATTGATACCTTCCTGGGAATATTAATCTCGCAATCATTAATGTTACCAATGTCAAACAGACCGGATGAACCGGCAACTGTATCTTGCATGGCCGGGCTGATAAAAGCGCGTATCATGGGAATTGCGTATGCAATGCCTATAAGAGAAGTCAGAACAACGGAACATATCTTTAAAAAGTTGCGCCGTCCGTTATCACCAGGGTGCATGCTTTCCTCTATGCTGATATGTTTATTCATATTCATACTCCTTGCATGTCAAACTGAAAAGTAAACTATGGCAGACCTATGCCAATGAAAAGCTGTGAAAACATGACTTTTCGCCATGTACCAATGGTGGATATTTTGAATAATAATGTTCGTATTTCTACAGCAGCGATGATAAGGTACTGATCTTATGGAGGAATTAAGTATTCTTGGTGTGATTTATAAATATAACTGGCAGAAATTGAGCAATTTAAACCCACACCTTACCGAACTGCACGTTGCGTATGAAACGTCTTCAGCCAAAAACAATGCAACCAGGACACTCAACGTATTCCTCTAAACTTAAGGTTCAGGCATAAGTTCTTTAATCTCAAGTATATACAATCTTTCTGAGACAACAATTCAAAAATAGCTAATTTTGATTTTTTGTGCTATTTACCAATTCACCAACAAATTTGCCTACCTCATCAACCAATACTTTATTACCCTGATTACTGAATTTTTCAATCTCCCGCATAATCGCACTTCCTACGATCACACCATCTGCAATCCTTCCGGCCGCCCTGGCCTGTTCAGGAGTCGAAATCCCAAATCCCATGGCAACCGGCAGGCTTGTTGATCTCTTTATATTTTGAATATTCTCAGTTATGTCAGCAGGCAATTCACTTCTTGCTCCTGTAATACCAACAACAGAGATATAATATAAAAAACCTTGAGACCTTTTGACAATTAATTCCATTCGGTCACTTGTAGTAGTTGGT
>JBHHYW010000336.1:0-3720 GCA_046757745.1 Candidatus Scalindua sp. | reverse complement strand
TGTAAAGTAATTGAGAAAGCAAATGGCCGAATACCTGTTATAGCGGGGACGGGTTCTAATAATACTAGTGAGGCTTTAAGCCTGACCAGACATGCCAAAGAAATGGGCGCCGATGGTTCATTGATGATAACGCCGTATTATAATAAGCCTACACAGGAAGGTCTATATGAACACTATAAGGTCATTGCAGAAGAGGTAGATATTCCTATAATAATTTATAATGTGCCATCAAGGACTGCGGTTTCAATAACTCCTGAAACAGTAGCCAGGCTTTATGAGATAGAGAATATTGTGGCTATTAAAGAGGCAAGTGGCAGCATTGATCAAACAAGTCATATACTGAACCTGTGTGATATTACGGTATTATCCGGTGATGATTCCTTGACTCTTCCTATAATGTCTGTTGGCGGTAACGGCGTTGTTTCAGTTGTAGCAAACATTCTCCCTCAGGAGGTTTCTGAAATGGTCTCAAGCTTTCTTAATGGTGAAATTGAAAAATCCCGGCAAATGCATAAGAAACTCTTTCCAATATGCAGGGCAATGTTTATAGAGACTAATCCGATTTCAGTAAAGACGGCGATGAAATTGCTTGGCAGGATAAATGGTGAAATGAGGTTACCTCTCTGTAAGATGAGCGATAGGCATGAGAAACAACTTCAAAAAACATTAGAGGAGTATGGCCTGATTTGATGAAATTTAAAGTGAAGATTCCTAGTCACTCCGTTTCGCAGAATGGCATCGTGATTATAAAATTAATATTCTGAGTGGAGTAAAGAATTTAACTTGATTCTTGACAACAAAAATAGCCAATATTATATTAAATTAATTGCAAGTTTTGTAGGATGGATTAAGCGAAGTGAATCCACCTTCGTTATTAATTTGTGCCCGCTGCTTGAGTTACTGTAGGGATTATAACATATGGGTGTTTTCTGTGGATTCGTCGCTTCGCTCCTTAAACCACCCTACACCTGATCTAAATTAGACAAGTACAATGGACAAAAAGAAGATAGTGAAGGGTGTTAAATTACTTTTAGAGGGAATAGGTGAAGATCCGGAACGGGGAGGCCTCAAGGACACCCCCAAACGAGTTGCCGAGATGTGTGAAGAGATTTTTGCCGGTATAGGTGTGGATGCAGGGAAAGAGATTAAGGTTTTAAAATCAGAAGACCACGATGAAATAGTTTTATTAAAGGATATTCCTTTTTTTTCTGTCTGTGAGCATCATCTGCTGCCTTTTATTGGAAAAGCTCACGTTGCATATATACCTAACGGTTCCAGGGTGACAGGCTTAAGTAAGCTTGCAAGGGTAGTAGAGCTGGAGGCGAAAAAATTGCAGGTACAGGAGCGCCTTACCACAGCGATAGCTGAAGCACTAATGAAGGCGCTTAGACCAAAGGGCGTAATGGTAATTATTGAAGCAGAACATCTTTGTATGGCCATGAGGGGGATTAAGAAAACCGGCAGCATTGCCCAGACATCAGTGGTAAGAGGGATATTCAGGAAGAATTCGGCTACAAGGGCCGAGACGATGGCCCTCATTGTGGGCAGATAAATCGATATGTTTTATAAACTTAAATACATAATGACGACAATTTTAGTTTTGAATATAATAATATTTTCAATGACAAATGTGGAGGCAGGCAATGCCTATGTTGAAGCTCTAAGAGAGATACTGGATGTGACTTCAACAGATAGGATTGAGTCAATAGAAGAATATCCAGAGGAGAAAAATCCTGACGTTGAATTTTCCAAAGACATGAAATTTCTCAACATTACGCTGAAAGATTGCCTTGTATTGGCATTACATAATAACTATGACATAAAGATTGCAAAGATAGATCCAATTCTTAAAGGAAAGGATATTACTGTTGCAAAATCCGAATTTGATCCAACTCTAACGATTAAGGGGAACAGGGACGTCTCAGAAACGCCTACTGTCAATCGATTAACACTTGGTTTAAATGCTGGACTTAAAATTAATTCATTCAAACAAGATAGAAATACAGTCCAGGCCACGGTAGTGAAGCCTTTAGAGACCGGCGGCACGTTTACATTGGACATTAATACTGCGCCTCGTATTTTTATCGCTCCTTCTACTTTTAACCTGTTGAATCCGCAGTCCACAGCATCTATAGAGGCAAAGATGACGCAACCACTTCTGAAAAATTCCGGAATATTTTACAATAGGAGCAATATATATATAGCAAGGAATGACAAAAAGAGGTCTATATTAGAACTCAAGGAAACGGCAATAGACGTAATCAACTCCGCGCAAAAGGCGTATTGGGAGCTTGTAAAGGCAATAGAAGAGTTAAGGGTGAGAAGAAAATCTTTAGAAAGGGCTAAGGATTTATATAAGAAGAACAAAATTCAGGTTGAGGTTGGAACATTAGCGCCTATTGAGCTATTGGTTGCGGAAGAGGGTGTGTCGAGCCAGTTAGAAGGAGTTGTGGTAGCAGAAAACGACATTAAAGACAGAGAAGACGATCTGAAACAAGTTATGAATTTAAGTAACAAGAATGTGTTATCTGATGTTTCTATCGTACCATTGAATAAAGCTTCTTTTGAAACTAGAGACGTATCGCTTAAGGAGTCGATTAAGATTGCACTGGAAAACAGACCTGAAGTTTTTCAACAAGGTTTAGACATCGAAAATGCCAGGATCAAGGTAAAGCAGCAAAAGAACCAATTGCTTCCTAAACTGGATATTGAAGCCGGAATCCGTTATAACGGGCTTGCCGCAAATTCCGGAAATGCTTTTGATTCTGCATTCTCAGAGAAGTTTCAAAGTGAGTTCTTCGGTGCTACCCTGGAAGTTCCGATAGGTAATAGAGAGGCAAGGAGTAAATATTCAAATGCCAAACTGGAGGAGAGGCAAACGGTATTCAATACAAGGAAGGTAGAGCAGGAGATTGTTGTCGAGGTTAGGAAGGCGGTTCGTCAGATAAAGACAAATGTTGAGAGGATTAAGGCGTCTAAAAAGGCCGAGGAGCTGTCGCGTGCAAGGTTGGAAGCGGAGGAAAAGAAATTTAACGTTGGGAGATCAACAAGTCTGGAGATAATACGAGCCCAGGCAGATCTGGCAGTTTCAGAGGGAAAGGCCACAAATGCAATGGTTGATTATCAGATATCATTAGGCGATCTGGATGCAGTACTTGGTACTATTCTGAAAAATAATAATATCATAATAGAAGATACAGGTATTTAAGAAATACCAGACGAACAGATGGGTGTATATTGATAAAGAAAGAGAAGGGTATGTGGAATGTCAGAATTTACTGATGAACAGATTAATAGATATTCGAGGCACATAATCTTGCCTGAAGTAGGCGGAAAGGGACAAAAAAAGTTTTTAAATGCGAAGGTGTTTCTGGTTGGTGCCGGGGGGTTGGGATCTCCGGCTGCATTTTATCTTGCTGCGGCGGGTATTGGCAAGATTGGTATTGCTGACAATGATAATGTTGATTTTTCCAATCTCCAGCGGCAAATTTTACACTCAACCAAGGATGTTGGTTATCCTAAGGCCCAGTCTGCAAAGGAAACGATTGAGGACTTAAATCCGGATGTTGAAGTGGTGCCTTATACAGACCGCCTGAATTCAGAAAATATCATCGATATTATCAAAGATTATGATGTGATTCTTGATGGTTCGGACAACTTTCCAACCAGATACCTGGTGAACGATGCATGTGTTATGCTCGGTAAGCCTTTATCACACGG
>JBHHYW010000335.1:0-3727 GCA_046757745.1 Candidatus Scalindua sp. | reverse complement strand
CCGTTGCAATGGTAGGGGCCTTTCCGCCATTTATAAAAAGAATCCAGGAGATTACAAAGGACCTTTTTGTGATTGATAAGAACCCGAAGGTTGTCGGCAAGGGCGACACGATCAAGATAGAATCAGCAGGCCGTTTGAAGGAAATAATACCTCAGGCAAATATATTAGTTATAACGGGAGTTACACTCGTAAATCACACACTCGGTCCCATACTGGATCTTGCAAAAAAAGCAACTGAGATCGTTGTTGTAGGCCCCACTGCCAGTGTTTACCCTGAACCCCTCTTTAAAAGAGGAGTAACCGTTCTGGGCGGCGTAAGGATTACGGATGCGAATCAAATGATACATCTGATTGGCGAGGCAGGTTCCGGATATGACTTCTTTGAGAATTGTGCTGAAAAGGTAATAATGCGTAACGAGGTAATTCCCGTCAGCTAATTTAAAATTGAATTTGGAAATTCAGTTCATCCGGTTCGTCCTGGTGCGCCACGAGAGCGTTCCTTGTAATATAGTATCAAAGGAGCTAAATCCGATAATAAGAGGATGGATTAATTACTTTAATAAATTTTACAAGTCATCCATAAACTATACCTGCTTAGTAATAAATAGAATGCTTATAAAATGGGCAATGCGTAAGTATAAGAAACTGAGAGGCAAAAGGCAAAAGGCAACTCGTTGGTTGAAGGGGGTTGCTCAAAGACAACCTCAACTGTTTGCTATGTGGAAAACAGAAATTTTATGTAAGGCTGAACAATAAGAGCCGTATGAGCCGAGAGGTTCACGTACGGATCTGGGAGGGGCTAAGGGTGAGATACCCTTGGTCTACTCGACTCTAAATTCTTCGGTGGATTCATTCCAGGAGATTCATTACATCCAATGGTTTTTTGATCAGCGTCTTCGCCCCGTTCTCCTGTAATTCCTTAGCTGACCGAAAACCCCACAGCACTCCAACAGGGAACATCCCTGCTGCAATAGAGGTCTTCAAGTCAATCTCAGTATCGCCGAGATAAAGAAACTCTGATGGCGGAATATTCAGTTGTTCAGCTATTTCCAGGGCACCTGCCGGATCCGGCTTTTTGGAGACATCGTCACGCTGACCGAAGACTACATCGAAGTTCCAATCTGACAGGAAACCTTCCATACACTTTATTGTATATTCGTGCGGCTTGTTAGAGAGTACGGCCATCTTCAGCCTGCGGGCAGTAAGTGTATTCAGCAGCTCCGGGATTCCGTAGTAGGGAGCTGTCTTCACGTTCCAATTCCGGCCATAATCTTCCATGAACGCATCAAGGCATGGGTGGATAATAGTATCGATTCGTTTGTCTTCAGGCAATGCGCGGATAATGAGATTGGTAGCGCCATCACCCACAGACCGCCTGTAAGTGTCCATGCTGTGAATAGGAAATCCGTTTTGTTCCAAAATGCGGTTTACAGCGTCACCTATATCTTCTATCGTATCAAGCAGCGTACCATCAAGACCGAAGAGTACGGCTTTGTATGGCATAAATGTCCTCTCAATTAATTAGTTGTCCCTGAAATAAGCCTCTAACCCATATAAATAAGGCGAGACAAGCGTTTTTGAGTATGTTAAAATTGCAAGGAATAGTCAAAAACACTCAAAAACTGGAGGATACTATGCAGGCAAAACTGAAGTCACCACAGATGGAATTGTTCAAAACACCCCTTAAGAAGATAATAAATCACAATCACCCGTTATGCATTTTAGGAGAAGAAATAGAGTGGCCTGGAACACGGATTTCCAGTTGATGCGAGTTCGATGACACGTTGGCGTCAACGTGTAGAAGAAGCTGGCATGGAAAAGCTTCTTTGGGAGACAATAAAGGCTGGTTTGGAGATAGAGGCTTTAAGGAAGACGAGTATGAACAAGGTTTACAGTATTCATGCACCTGAGGTTGAGTGTATTTCCAAGGGTAAAGCACATAAGAAGTATGAGTTTGGTTGTAAGGTGAGTGTAACGGCAACATCGAAAGAGTGTTTTATACTGGGCATGAAGGCATATCATGGTAATCCTTATGATGGACATACATTAGAGGAATCTATCACTCAGACGGAACGAATAACTGGTTTTAAGGCGAGAGATATTTACGTTGACCGTGGATATCGAGGACACAACTGTACAGGAGAGGCATTGGTACATATTGCCGGCAGAGGGACTAAGAAATTAAAAGCGTCTGTGAGGAGATGGATAAAGCGGCGATCTGCAATGGAAGCAGTGATTGGACATGCAAAGACAGACGGGAGGTTAGGGAGAAACTTCTTAAAAGGGCAGAGAGGGAGATAATATTAATGCTATCTTATCTGGATGTGGGCACAACATGAGGAAGCTCCTGACGGCGCTTCTTTTTTGTCTATTTTCCTGGAGGCAGAGATTATTGTCAGCAAGCTAAGACAATAATAAACATAAACTGTAAGTTGATTTTATCAACCTTCGCCAGCATGCCTTTACCGTCCTTCATAATGATGCGGCTTTTGCGTTGAATGATTATGTCAAATTGATTGGAGCCTACCTGTTTTAATTTTGTCGAAGGAGGCAGGCCAAACAATTCGGGATCGATAAATTTATTCATTTCTATGAAATATATAGAGTCTCAGATAAAGTTAAAAGTGTCTAAAGTTACGGTTTAAACTGTTTAAACCGCTTAAACGGTTCAAACCGTATTACTACTCTGTCAACTTTCTTGAGGACACAAAACGTTCGACGGTCAGGCCCTGCACCAGTATGGAGAATATCACTATGATGTAGGTGACCGTTAATAAAGCTTCTCTTTCAGGACCATTCGGAATGGACAGGGCCAGAGCCACTGATATACCGCCACGCAAGCCACCCCAGGTCATAATTTTAACTGCATGAGGACTGAAATCCCTCAATAGCCGCATAAACGTGACGGGCACACCCACGCTGATGAAACGTGCAAGCAGTACAACCGGAATCATAATCAGGCCGGTAATTAAATAATTTCCCTTAATGGTAAGTACCAGTATCTCCAGGCCAATTAACAGGAAGAGGACCGCATTTAATATTTCGTCCATCAACTCCCAGAAGGAATCCAGGTGTTCCCTGGTTTTTTCACTCATGGCAAAGAGACGCCCCCTGTTGCCTATGAAAATCCCGGCAACTACCATTGCAATAGGGCCTGAGACATGAATGGCGTTAGCAAAGGCATAACCGCCCATGACCAGCGCTAAGGTGAGTAATACTTCAACCTGATAATTGTCCACACTCTTCAGCATCCGGTAAGCCAGCCAACCAATGGCCAACCCGAAAAGCATACCACCTATGGCCTCTTCCATAAACAGGAGTATTATGTGTCCGGCAGTAACGTCGTGCCCTTCCGTAACAATCCCCATAATAACCAGAAACACAACTACCGCTACGCCGTCATTAAACAGGCTTTCGCCCGTGATCTTGGTTTCCAGACTTTTGGGAACTCCCGCTTTCTTTAAAATACCGATCACTGCTATCGGGTCAGTCGGCGCTATAAGACTTCCGAACAGCAGACAGTAAAGAAACGGTATCTTCATCCCGACAATCCAGAAAACTATCCAGGCAGAGCCGCCGACTATAAAGGTGCTCATCACTACACCAAATGTAGCCAGTATACTGATGATCCATTTATGCCTTGCCAGATCTTCAAGATTTACGTGCAGTGCCCCTGAGAACAGGAGGAAACTCAGCATACCATGCATCAGGGCTTTATTAAAATCGA
>JBHHYW010000334.1:0-3735 GCA_046757745.1 Candidatus Scalindua sp. | reverse complement strand
TTCATAGTTCCATATTTCCCCGTACCCAGAATAATCATATCCGGCTTTGCATTCAGTATTTCTTTAATATCCTCTATTTGAAGATAGTGCCCCTCTTTACTCCACCATGAGGAATTAACATGATCGTCATAAATAATAACGTCACTTGTGTACACCTTACCATCAATCTTTATCCTGCCAAATTCGTATGATTTTATCTTCACATGAAATCAGGCCTTCGGCAACTTTTGAGGATATTCGTGTAGGGTGGGTTAAGGCCCTTAGGCCGAATCCACCAAAAATATCCACATATGTTAAAACCGTTTAAATAAAGATGGATTCGCTTCCCGCCTAGCAAACTGGCGCCCGCCCGTGCCGGATCGGACGGGGACAGGCGCTTAATCCATCCTACAGTAAAAAATTTTAAAATTCCGATACAGTTAATTAACTTCTGAATTTTTACAACATCTATTTTTGCCTTTTCAGTTTCTCGAATATTTTTGATTCCCTCTCTGCCTTTTTGTATAAACCGGCTTTTTTGTATACCACACTAAGTTGATGGCGAATCCGAGAATCTTTGGGCATTAATTCAACCGCTTTATTTAATTCGCTTATTGCATCCCTGAACATTTTACTGCCTTCATAAGCCATCCCAAGTTTGTAGTGTACACCTGACCTTTTCTTTGTCTGAGTTTCTGGAAGCAGTTTCAGGGAAGCCTGGTATTCTGCTATGGCCTTTTCAAACATATCCTGCCTGTAATAAACCAGACCAAGATTATAATGGGCCTCTGACATATCAGGTTCAATCTCTACTGCCATCCAGAACTCATCCGCGGCATCACCATACATCCCCTTCTTTGAATACAACGTACCGAGGCTGTAATGTGCACGAGCATTCTCCGGCTCTATTTCTATCAACTTCCTGTACGCATCAATTGCATCGTTAATCATCCCTTTTTCAGCGTAAGCACTTCCTAATTCACTATAGTTTTGCGTATCCGTAAGTTCGTAGTCGATTTTCTCCCTGTATTTTTCTACACATTCATTGAATATCTCCGGATTGATTCTGGTAGAAATGGAAAATTCAGCCCTCGACTTTTCGTCCATACCTCCTCTTTTATATGCACGTCCCAGATTAAAATGGGCTTCTGCATTGGATGGATTAAGTTTAACCGCCTTTTTAAGAGCACCAATTGCATAGTTATGCTGGCCATTATTAAGGTAGTTAACACCGAGGCTGTTGTAGTGAGCATCGTCCCTGCGTGAACAGCCGAGAAACAGACAAAAGACCACTACAAAAACAAGACTTTTTTTTGTAAACTTTCTGTAATTATTCTGCATGTTTATAATAAAATTGCGTTTGAAAAAATAAAACTTAAAGTATTATAAAACTATGCCAGACTTGCATCAAGAAAATAAAGCATTTCTGATAAGAGCCGCGTGTAATATATTCTATGGTTTATTAGACATCCTGTACCCGCGGCACTGTTTTGCCTGTGACAAGAGTCTTCATGAAGAGAAAAACGGTTATATATGTGAGAACTGCCTGGAAAAAATAAAAGAAAGTGAAGCCAAGCGCTGCGCGAAATGTGGTTTTGAATTAGGGCCGGGCATAGCTTCTTCCGGTAAAGGATGTCCTGAATGTGAAAATACCAGTTTAAGATTTGAAAAAAGTTTTTTTGTTTCAGATAACAAGGGACCTCTTAAAAATCTAATCCATCAGTTTAAGTATCATAAACATGTATGTCTTATAAACCCGTTAGGAGATTTATTAATAGGTCTCTTACAGCAAGACATAATTCCCGAAATAGACGTAGTTGTGCCGGTGCCCCTTCATTGGAAGAAAAAACAGGAAAGGGGTTTTAATCAATCGGAACTGATGGCTAAAAAGCTATGCTGGAAATTGTCTTTGCCAATTTCTATAAACAATCTGCGCCGTGTTAAAAATACGTTGTCACAAACCCAGCTCTCGCGTTTACAGAGGCAGAAAAACGTTAATGGCGCCTTTAAGGTTAAAAAACCCGAAATATTCCTTGAAAAAAATGTACTCATGGTAGACGATGTTTTAACAACGGGGATAACGGCCTCAGAATGTGCGAGGAATTTAAAAAATGCAGGCGCAAAAGAAGTATATCTACTGGCACTTGCAAGATCAAGACTGTAGACAGATCCTTCAAAATTATCATAGAAACTTCTTTTAGTCAAAAAAACATCCTTAATGTTCCATCTAAACAAAAAATGTCATTAATCGCTGTTATTAATCGCTTGACTACATTAGGTAAAAAAAGTATCATTAGTGCTCGTTTTTCATATATTTAGGACGATATTACTAATATATTTAATCGAAGGAAAGGAAACAAAATTTGGAAATTATTATACATGCAAGGCATCTGGACACCACAGAAGCAATTAAAAACTACGTAAACAAAAAAGCTTCAAAACTTACTAAATATTCCAATAAAATAAACAAAATACAATTTACTTTGAAGATAGAAGGACAAAATAACATAGTAGAAGCAGTATGTTCAGCAGCAAGGGCAACATTTGTTGCAGAGACAGCAAACTCTGATATGTATGCCGCTATAGACCTTGTAATTGACAAACTGGAAAAACAGATTGTTCGACAGAAAGAAAAACTGAAACAACCCAGAAGAAATAAAAAGGGTGAGATAACTATGGAGGAAATGGAGGAGGAGTAATTTACATTTAAATTTTATTTATTTCAATTAATTTTTTTTCTAAAGATTGCCAATGAAGATAATTGACTTTATAGGAGAGAACGCCGTAATAGACGATTTACAATCCGCCGATAAAGAATCCGTCATACGGGAAATGGTAGACGTACTGAAGAATTTAGACATGATTCACGAAAATGAAGTAGATGATATAATGGAAGCACTCATAAAAAGAGAGAAAGTGGGAAGCACAGGAATAGGTAAAGGAGTTGCGGTTCCTCACACTAAACATCAGAGTATCAAAAAGATAACAGGTGCTTTTGCACGCTCAAAGAATGGGGTAGAATTTGATGCACTTGACGGTGAGCCGGTTTACCTGTTTTTTCTGTTACTATCACCAAATGATTCAACAGACGTACATCTTGCTGCATTGGAAAAAATTTCGTCAGTAATTAGAAACCCGGATTTTCGCAATTTTGTAAGAAACGCATCAAATAAATCAGAAATGGTTGATATCTTAAGGGAAGTCGATGAGGCTAAGACTTAATAGAAAAAATCTTTTGTTAATTAAACTAACCAATGCTTATAGAACGCAGGGTAAAGATAATAAATGCAAATGGTTTACATGCAAGGCCCGCGACGCGTTTTGCAGAAATGGCTAATAAATTCCACTCAGAAATTTTTGTCAGAACAGAAGATAAAGAAGAAGTAAATGGGAAGAGTATTATTGACCTTCTAACGCTGGGTGCAAGAAGAGGAACAGAAATATTAATAACTGCAGACGGTGAAGACAAAGAAATAGCCTTAGACGTATTAGAAGGTCTCGTCAATGACAGGTTTAATGAGGACATTATGGAAACAAGAAAAGGGATTGCGGTAGCGCCGGGTGTGATAATAAAAGAAGCATTCGTTTTGGAAAGCGAAGGCTATCGTATACCACGTCACCTCATCAAGGAAGATGAAATTGACAAAGAAATATCCAGGCTGGAGGAAGCAACATCATCCGCATGGAAAGAAATAGAGAAACTGGAAGAAAGTGTTTCAAAGAATTTAGGTTCACAAATCGGTTCTATCTTCGCAA
>JBHHYW010000333.1:0-3742 GCA_046757745.1 Candidatus Scalindua sp. | reverse complement strand
CCTGTAGCCACTACGCCTGCTCTCTACTCTACTGTCGCCGAAGGCCTAATTTAAAACTTATGGATCAGGTTTCTGATTTTCTACAGGCTTAAATTCCGTTTGTTCTGCTCTTTCAGTTTCTTTCTCATTTCCTTAGCCCATTTTATAACTTTGTCTATATTTGCCGGTTCGCCTCCGGTTACAACTCTTAATTGTCTTCCTTCAAACACTTTCTTCTTTTCACCGTTTGCAACAACTACCGCTTCGCCATTTGTTACCGTAACAAAGACCATGTGTCTTGATATTTTTATGTCAACGTTGCCGTCGTTTGAAGTTATGATGTTATTGTTGGCGGCTATCATAAATGGCTTTTCATCTGCCTTTATAGAGAGGAGTATTTGTCCATTTAACAGGTCGAGGTTTCTGTTTTTAACAAACTTGATTTCAGTATTAACATCCATTATGACGTAGGTACCATCTTTCAGGAGGAAGGAGGCTTTACTGCCTTTTCCTGTTTTTAGTGAGGAGCCATTGTGGATTTTAGATTCGGATGATAAAGGTTGCCAATTTGTGTCTGAGTCCGGGAGTATCTTAACAACACCGGTTGAATTCAGGAAATCCGCTTTTGTTGGAAGAGTGAATACCAAAAAAACAATATATATCAGTAATATACCGGAGCCTAATAAAATACTGAATTGTGTAACCGCTTTCTTTGTGGGTCTTATTGTGAGAATACCCATTTCATAAAGAATGATCATAGGTAAGGCCGTCATAACCTGTGTAAAAGGGTCTGGCGGTGTTATTACTGCGGCAAGTATAAATATGGTAAGGATAGCATACTTTCGCCATTTAATAAAATCTTCTGCCTTAAGCATTCCAATCCTGGAGATAAACAACATTATAAGGGGAAGCTGGAAAACAATGCCGAGTGCAAGTGTCAGCATAGTTACAAGCGAGATATACTGACTCATTGTAATAATTGGCTGTATTCCCCCTCCCAGTATCTTTATCAGGAATTGAAGGCCAAAGGGTATTAAGAAAAAATACCCGAATAATACACCTGTTATGAATGCGATGAATGAGACGGGGGCAAAGATTCTTACGTATCTACGCTCTTTCTTATATAAACCTGCTTCCACAAATTTCCAGATTTGATATAAGATTATGGGATATGCCAGAAAAACAGCGGTCATTAAGCACAGCTTTATATAAGCATAAAAACCTTCCTGATAACTCAGCACCTGAAGCGATTGTGATAACCCCAGGCTTTCCATGGTAATACTATGCGGCTTTTTTATAATATCAAGAATTCTTAACTTAAAGAACCAACTTATAAAGAATAGTACAACAACTACGATAATTGAGTTTATGATCCTTGATCGCAGCTCTTCAAGATGTTCGCTTATGGGCAATCTTTTTTCGTTAACCTCTTTTTCTTCCATGTTTAGACACAAATCGTTTAAATAATATTTTAATTTGAGGTGTGGCTATAATACTAGGATAGGGTTTAAATTACAAGATTCATTATGGTAAGGAAGCACCTAAAGTGTGAAGTGAACTCCTGCCTGCCGGTAGGCAAGGAAGTGTCTAAAGTTTTGGGAAATGAATATGTATTATTTAATAATTGAATGATTCCCACCTTCCTCCTAGCTTTAGCTACTTTACACTTTAGGCACTTTTAAATTCTTATGAGCCTCAAAGAATTTGCAAAAAAAGAAGTTCTTACAGAGTAATACCGCATACGGTTTTTGTACTCCAGGGGTATCAGAAAAGCCTTGCAAGGGCAGTTTGTTTTTGATACTATTATTTCTAAAGCCTTGTCACTCTTTCTCTTAATTAGGAGATAATCCCATGGTAAAATCGTTTGAAGGTAACCTTATTGGCAAGAATAAGAGCTTTGGTATTGTTGTCAGCAGATTTAATAGTTTTATTACAAAGAAGCTGTTAGAAGGTGCTCAGGACTGCTTGATTAGACATGGCATTCAGGAGGATGAAATTGATGTGTTCTGGGTTCCGGGGGCTTGTGAATTGCCGATTACGGCCATGAGATTGGCTAAAAACGCAAAACACAATGGTATCGTTTGTCTCGGGGCAGTGATACGTGGCGAGACACCTCATTTTGATTATGTTTCCAGTGAAGCTGCGAAGGGTATTTCTGAGGTAGGGCTTATAACAGGTATCCCGACAATATATGGAGTAATTACAACTGATACGTTGGAACAGGCTATAGATAGAGCTGGTGCCAGAGGCGGCAACAAGGGCGCAGAGGCGGCGCTTACAGCCTTGGAAATGGTGAATTTGTTTGATGAAATGAAATAGTATTTTTTTGCAAGTTCTTAACAAGTAAAGGATGCCTTATAAACTTTTGGTCACCACATTTCCCCTCATAGCAAAGGAGGGAATTAAAGCCCTCCCCGCCTGCCGGACGGGCAGGGGCGCTTTTTGCCCGGGGAAGGTGAGGTTTTTCTCAACTTATTGAGAACTTTTTTTTGTTGTGGAGATTTGTAGATGCGGAAAAGAACACATTCCCGTGAGATCGTATTACAGGTTCTTTATCAATTAGAGGTTCGTGGCAATGAAGTTTTAAATGAGATAGATACTTTTTGCCGGGAACAAGGTAAAGAGGCTGTAATAAGTGATTTTGCTACGATATTAGCTAAAGGGTGTATTCAGAAAATGAAAGCAATAGACAAAAAGATAACTCAACTATCTGAACATTGGGATTTGCACAGGATGCCGGTTGTAGACAGGAATGTCCTGAGGTTGGCGTGCTATGAGATGTTTTATATGGATGATATTCCCCCAAAGGTTTCTATCAACGAGGCGATTGATTTGGCTAAGAAATACAGTACTGAAAAATCCGGCTTATTTGTAAATGGAGTGTTGGATAAGATATATTCAACATATATAAAAAATAATGAAAGGGTTCAAGAAGCTATCACAAATATCAGCGATAACGAAAGCTTGGGAGAACGGGTGGGCGCTGATTTACATATTCATACGAAGTTTTCAGATGGAACTATGTCACCGGAAGAAGTGGTTGAGGAGGCATCTAAACTCAACCTCCGTACGATTGCAATAACCGACCATGATAGTGTTGGCGCTGTCGAAATTGCCCAGAACATTTGTAATAAAAAGGGGATAAATATTATTCCCGCAATAGAACTATCCTCTTACTATCGTCCTGTTGATATTCATCTCTTAGGTTACTTTTTAGATATAAAGAATAGTATGCTTCTGGAGAAATTAGCTGAGTTGCGTCTTGAAAGAGTTGAGCGAATTAAGAAGATAACCGGTAAGCTTAGAAGTCTGGGTGTCGATATAGTGCATCAGGAAGTTTTTGATGTTGCTGAAATGGGGTCGCCTGGACGTATGCATGTTGCTGATGTATTGTGTAGAAAGGGCTATTGCAGTGATATTAGGGAAAGTTTCCAAAAGTATCTTGCTGATAATGGTCCTGCTCATGTACCTAAGGTAGCGCTGACATTAAGAGATGCTATCGAACTTATCATTTCATCAGGCGGTGTTCCTGTTCTTTCACACCCTGGCGTTACCAAAAGAGATTTTCTGATTCCCGAGATGGTTGAATATGGTCTGCAAGGGATAGAGGTTTATTGTCCATCACACCTGCCAGAAGCTATAAAAAGATATAAGCGATTAGCAAAAAAATACGATCTTGTAATAACTGGTGGTTCGGACTGTCATGGTGAGCGAAAACCAGATGCTAAGTTAGGAAGTACAAAAATAGATGATGGTTTGGTTG
>JBHHYW010000332.1:0-3746 GCA_046757745.1 Candidatus Scalindua sp. | reverse complement strand
AACCGCCCAATCCTGTAACTGGCTTATTCCGTATATAAAAAGTATAAACGTCAAAACCAATGGGAGTGCACTCCAGAATAAGAGAGATTTATTGATAAGTATCAACTTGAGAGCCCGGTATGGGAGTGTAAACCCGAACCACAGGGAACGGGTTCTGTGAAAAAGTTTCTCAGTAGGAATTGTATTCATTTAATATTTTGCAATGATATCTGTAATGTATTGGATGATTACATTACCATTTGTAGGTGATAAAAAGCAATCCCTAATATTCTTTAGGATGGCCAGTACCTTTAATTTTATTTATAAATATGATAGGGATAAGATCTCATTACAGTTATATATTGTTATTTCTGATTGCCTGAAATAATCTTCGGCTTTGGTTATGTTGAGGATTGATTTGTATTTTAAGACTTTTTCTATCAAGGATAGGCATGATGGATTGAATTGCTTGTCAATAGATTAGGCATGACCATCATTTCTGCCCTTTAATTAATCTGTACAGTAAACCACCAGCTATGCTGGTGTGACTAAAAAAGGCTATGCCGAGCAATGAGAGAAACCGTTTACTCGTGCAAATGAAAGATTCGAACTATAGAACTTTTGGTTGCCGACAGTCCTCTCTTTCGAGAGGATTCCAGTATTTGGATTTCTCTCGAAAGAGAGGAGCATATTTTTGTTTTAACTTGCCTGAACTGCTTCGCACTGGCAAGGAGATCAAAAAGCAGAATCCTTCTTCAGACTCAGACATTTAAAAGAATAAAATGATTAGAAAGAAAATTAAACTTAATACCCCCTTTTAGGGGGTTTCCTCAAGCCCCCGGCTACGCCGGTGGTCATTGACTTCATCCCTATGTGCTTCACGATATTTTTTCTTTTGTAATCTCGCTTTTTCTGGATTATTTATTTGCCACTCTTTACTATGTATTTTAATTACTTCTTTATTCTGTTCATAATATTCTTTTTCTTTTGCTCTAATTTTATCCTTATTTGCTTCATAATATTTCTTAAAATATTGCGAACAACATTTTCTGCAAATAGAATTTAATCCATCTTTACTTTGCTTCTTTTTCTGGTATTCTGCTATTTTTTTTGTTTTACCACACTTGGTACATTTCTTGGTTAACTTTTTCATAATCTAACGGTATGTGTTTGTGTTATAGTAATTAGGTAAATTATTAAAACACGATAAGATATTGTTTTGCCAGATTCACAATTTTATAAATTCTGCCAAAAATCTTGGTCTTGCATAAAAGGCTCTCGTTGTTGAACCATGTCCTGAACCTTTTGTGCGAGGTTGAATGTAATATCCCATTTTACCGGTTAATGCATCAAATCCTCTGTCAAATAAAGTGTCTCTTGTGAGGTCATAATCTTTTTTTACTGCCTCGTAAAGTTCACCTTCTAAATTGAATTCCGTTGCAGAATGAAAGTAAGAAGGGTCATCAACAGTTTCACCAACAATTCTGGCAACAACTACTGCTTTTCTAATTTTACTCAACAGGTGGCTTTCTTTAAACTCGCATTGACACACATGAACGGGGTCTATCATTGTGATTGCCATTGTTTCTTTGAAAGTTAATTCTCCGTTTCTTTTGTATTTGAGTGGTATTGATTTCAATTCCCAAGAACCAAAGTTTGGAGATTGTGCCGAATTAATTTGAATACCCAAATGACGTTCACAAACATGACCTGCCCAACCTTTGTTCACCTTACCTTCTCGATAAATAGTAACATTATATTGTGCAGCAAGTTCATGAAATTCTTTGCCAACAAGTTGATTTAACCTTTTTATTGCTTCTGCTCTTTCCATAATACCATTATAATATCTACTTCGTGCACTTTGAATATGGGAAGGTCCCTTGCTCAATTTCTTTCTTTATTCTTTTCTTAGAAAGTTGGAGGTATTCTTCCTCTATGTCAATTCCTACATACTTTCTGTTAAGTAAAGATGCCGCAATACCTGTTGTTGAGCTTCCACAAAAAGGATCAAGTACAAGATCGCCTTCTTTTGTTGAGGCAAGTATGATTCTTTTTAGAAGCTCAATAGGTTTTTGTGTAGGGTGTTTGCCAAAAACTTTTTCAGCTGCAAGCGGTGAAGACATTTGCCAAACATTACGCATTTGCTTGCCTTGATTCGTCTCCTTCATTAACTGATAATCAAAGTAATGTTTGCTTTTTTTGTTCTTAGCTGCCCATAAAACTATCTCTGTGGAATGTGTGAAGTACCTGCAAGAAAGATTTGGGGGAGCGTTGCGTTTGTACCAGATAATGTCATTAAGAATTTTATATCCCAATTGTTGCATAGCAAAACCAATAGAATAAATAATATGTGTAGTTCCAGAAACCCAGATTGTACCATTAGGTTTTAAAGCCCGTTGACACGATTTGAGCCATTCAAGGCTAAATAAATGGTTTTCTTCAGCACCTTTGGACTTATCCCATTTGCCCTTATTAACAGAAACCATCTTCCCTGCATGGCAAGTAATACCACCGTTAGAAAGGAAGTAAGGCGGGTCTGCAAAAATCATATCGACACTATTTTCTCTTCCCTGGTTCAATATTTCGATGCAATCGCCCTGTAGAAGTCTTAATGAATGATCGGGGTCATCATAATAAACAGTAAACGGTTTTTTCTTGCCGTATTCTGCTGCCTCCTCCGAAATATAAAATTCAATAGGGTTCTCTGTTGACGTATAAGATCGAATATTTCTTTTCTTTGATTTGGTTTTAGTTTTATTGGTCTTTTTCATTGTGTAGACACCATTAAACTAATATGAATTCCTTGACCACATAAGGAAAAGGAGGATTTGGAAATTAGCATTTACTTCATGTTTCCTGCATATTAATCATTTTCAGTAATAATTGCAATATTCATATATTGTTATTGTTAAACAAGAAGGTTTATGGTTGGAATGCAAAGTGAGTAAATAACACATAAGAATATGGTAAAGTGACCTGTAACTGCTTTACTGACTTAAACATTATAAAAGAGTGGGGGTGTTTTGCAAGACAAAATACATCAGACACGAATTTCACGCAAAGCTCCCCGGACAAAAAGCGCCGAGGACAAGAAGACACGAAAAATCACGAAAAAAACATAGGAATCAAGACACGAATTTCACGAATTGACACTAATGACTAATTCAGGTGCCCCAAGAGACAGTCGGGATGCCGGATACCAGGCTTACTTGCCGGTACTTAAATGCTGCTTGGTGATGTAAGCAATTATCAGGATATGTAGAGAAAGGATTCTGAACAGGTGTATTATACGGATGAGTGGCAGTAAAGGACTCATTCTTTCAATGTGATATATAGAGAGGAGAAACCCCCTTGACTCATTCAGTACGGATTCTTTCACCAGGATATTAAAAGAGTTCTTAATATATTCCAGGGGATTACTACCCCTTATTAATATTGCCATAAGGCGTTCACTTGCAGACTCAAGCCATTCGGGGCATCTGCTCAGTTGGCCGTACCATTTCTCGTAGTACTGAGTATTATCATCACTCAAATTGTTTATGGGTTTCGGTAATTCCAATCCGAGGTTCTTCTTGATCTGCCAGCAGTGCACTTTAAATAAAGATTCGATACTGTTTTTCCTGACTCTGTGCAGTATCTCATCCCAATTTATTCTCTCTTTATAATACTGGCTGGTCATTACAAAATCACATAAATCCTGAATCTGAAAATTGATTAATCCCTGATGCCGGATCACATCATGAACAAATTTGTGGTAGATTTGATCT
>JBHHYW010000331.1:0-3756 GCA_046757745.1 Candidatus Scalindua sp. | reverse complement strand
TTACTGACATTTTTAATTTGTCAAAAACCTGACATTTTCTATTTGCCTTGACAATCTGAGTTTTTCCCTTGAAACGCACGGTCACTATTGTTAGCATGAAAGCCTTAAATCCATTGTATTGGGAATTCTTTAATTTACTTGTCTATGATTTATAGAGTTCCATCATAAACGTTATTGATAGAAACCTCAGTTTGGTTTTAGCGGCTCATATTTGAACTAAAGGAGGGGGAATGTTGCATAAATTCTTTTATCTTTCTTTTATATTATTATTGGCAATTTGTACAAACATACATGCTGATACTTTAAAGCTGGAAAATTTTGGTGAAAAGATTGATGTAAAGATACTCGGAATGAACGAGGGATATATCAAGGTTGTCGTTCCTCAAAGAGTGATTAGCTCAATAAGTCTCAAATCACAGGATGACGATAAATATCCGGATACAGTCTTCATAAAAGTTGATGACAAAGAAGACAAGGTGGTTTGTAAGATTGTGAAGATAACCAAAAAACCGGGAAGCATCACATTACAAATTCCCAGAGAGAAGGTTGCTGCAATACAGATAGCCTTTCCGGGCAGCGAGAATGATACAGGTAGTAATCAAAGGGATACCCTGGCTGAACGCAGAAGAGAGAGTGTGCCTCCACCCGTAGATACTGAAAGGTTAAAAGAACAGATAAAAAAAGAATTACGGCTTGAGTTTGAGGAGAAACAAGCAAAAAAACAAGAGAAAGATGACGTTGCCATTGAAGAAAAAATTAAAGAGGAATTAAGGGTTGAGTTTGAGAATAAGGAAAAAGTATCTGCAGCAGAGAACTACGGCAGGGTAGCGGGCCGTATGCTTGCCAAGGGCAAGGCTCTTCCGGGGTGCAAGGTAAAAATAATAATGCTGGAGCAATGGGGAATGTTTGGTAAGACGAAGGAAGGTTTAAGATTTGAAACAATTACAGATGAGAATGGGCGTTATCTTTTTGAAAAAGTACCTCCCGGAGGGTACAAGTTATACTGGAAACCACCCGGTGAAACATCCTGGGTCAGAAGTATAAATATGAAGCCGGAAATTTTTGTTGAGGCAGGAGAGACTTATCATTTTCGCGATAGAGAGACAAATATAAAAACGGTAAATTAACACATTCCATGGCAGGCTACTCCGGTAAACTGCCAATTTCATAATACACAGAAGAAATTAAAATGACTATTAGAGCTAAAAGCTTGTTATGGTTTCTGCTTCCTTCTATTTTAATCGCAACTGTCGCTGCGACATTTAGCTATTTCTATACTTGCAAAACAGTAAGGAAAAATATCTTTGATCAACTGGAAATAGCTGCTGATGAATTAGAGAAACACGTAAATGTTTTTTTAGAAGGGAAAAGAGGGAGAATCATTGACTTCAGCTCTGATGGTTTTGTAAGAGATTGTACAGAAGAAATAATCTTAAGAAAAGAGAGGATTCAGTATTGTACTGACCGCTTAAATACTCATCTTACTCTGAACAAGAAACCACTTGACCCTGATATCCTTGTAGTGTTTGTAGTTGATCTCGATGGTAAAATAATCAGTTCAACAGCGAATGAGCAAATTGGCAAGGATGTTTCAGGTGAAACATGGTTTTCAGAGACAATGAGCAAGGGTTTTTACATAAGCGATATAAAATGGTCTTCAGAATATGAACAAAGTACATTCTTCGATGTAGCAAGATTAATATTGAGCAATGACGCACTACATACTATAGGCATAATCGCTAATAGATATAGCGGTAATAGTTTTAGAAAG
This sequence comes from Candidatus Scalindua sp., assembly GCA_046757745.1. Classification (GTDB taxonomy): domain Bacteria; phylum Planctomycetota; class Brocadiia; order Brocadiales; family Scalinduaceae; genus Scalindua. The sequence goes on along the minus strand of JBHHYW010000331.1, from coordinate 1,985 downwards.
ATTGCCCGCAGTGAAGTTATAGGTGAATTTGGGCAGGTAAAAGAACTGGAGGGATTGGGAGAGACGGGAGAGATGTATATTGTGAACAGAGATAAGTTGATGATTACTGAATCAAGATTCAATAAATATGCCATACTTAAACAGGTAGTTGATACAGATGGTGTAAGGGCAGCATTCGATAATGAAGTGGGTATGACAGGTATATATACTAACTATACAGGCCACAAGATACTTGGCGTGTCCAGGTATATCGAGGAGATGGGTTGGGTCGTGCTGGCTGAAAAGGGTATCTCCGAGGCTTTCGCTCCACTTGCGAGGCTGAGAAGTTTTGCCATAATTATGGGTGTTGTGGGCATTATGATTATAGTAACAGTTGCAATCGTCTTTGCCAAGAAGATAACAATGCCTATAACTTCATTGGCTTTGGCAGCGGGAGATATAGCAAACGGTAATTTAAAGAGCATAGTAGGAATTAAGTCCAGAGACGAGATAGGCAATTTAGCAGATTCCTTCAACAAGATGACTATAGACTTGAAGAAATTCAGAGATGATCTGAAACAATCAGAGGAAAGGTATCGGGATCTTATTGAAAATTCTTCAGAAATTATTTACCAGACCGATAAAGAGAGATTTTTTGTGGGCATGAACAAAACAATGTTAGATAACCTTGGGTATCTATCTGAAGAACTTATGGGAATGAAAATAGAAAATATTGTGCCTGTTAATGAGCGTGAGAAAGTGATAAATCATATCCGGAAAGTAATTGAAAAAGGTAGTGACTCTATAGAAACAATGTTTCTCTCAAAACACGGAGAGATAATATATGTTGAAATCAATGCGAACGCCATGTATGATGCGAAAAATGGTTTTGTAGAGACGAGGGCATTTGTGCGTGATATTACAGAAAGAAAGAAGGTGGAGGTGGCTGAAAAACATGGGAAGGAGTTACAGCTATTATCTTCGCACATAATCTCCATTCAGGAAAAAGAGAGAAGGAGAATCTCCCGGGAACTTCATGATGAGACAGGGCAGGCGCTCACGGCCATGAAAATTAATATCGAAATGATGGAAAAAAATATTCCTGGAAGCTCAACAAATATCAGGAAAAGACTGTTCGAAACAAAACAGCTTGTAACACATACCTTGCAGGAAATGCGATCGCTTGCATTCGACCTCAGGCCTTCATTGCTCGATCATTTTGGCGCCCTGGCGGCGATAAGGGAATATTCAAGAAACTATTCTGAGAGAACTAATATAAACGTACAGGTTAGAGGTGAAAATATTGTTGAAAGATTTTCTCCGGAGATAGACATACTCTTATATCGTTGTGTACAGGAAGCTTTGAACAATGTAACAAAACATTCTGAAGCAACAAACGTTATGATAGAAATTGTACAGGAAGAGCAGGAAATCCGCATGAGGATAAAGGATAACGGCAAGGGGTTTGATATAAAAGAACCTTTTGAGGAAAATATGAATGGTGCAGGTATTGGTTTATTCGGTATGAAGGAAAGAGTGTCTCTCCTGAATGGGGGTTTAAGAATACATTCAGAAAGAAATAAGGGTTCTGAATTGGAGATACTTGTACCTTTTATTAAATCTAATAATGAAAACACTTTTTCCGAGATGGCTGAAAATGTCTAAAATCAAGGTGTTACTGGCGGATGATCACACTATAGTAAGACAGGGTTTAAGAGCCCTTCTGGATTCTCAAGAAGATATCGAGGTAGTCGGAGAAGCGAAAGACGGAAGGCAGGCTCTTGAGAAAACTAAGGAACTGGTACCGGATGTTGTGGTAATTGACATCACTATGCCAACTCTTAATGGAGTTGAAGCAACACGTCAGATCAAGAAACTGAATCAGGAAATTAAGGTGCTGGTTCTAACGGTACATGATAATGAAGAGTATGTGCATCAAATCCTTCAAGCGGGAGCCTCCGGATATCTACTCAAGGAGTCGGCAGTATCAGACCTGGTCTCAGCAA
>JBHHYW010000330.1:0-3761 GCA_046757745.1 Candidatus Scalindua sp. | reverse complement strand
TATCATATAAAGCCCGAAGTACAAATCCAGTGTGATAATGGTCAACGTGTTTGACAACAGTACTTGGAGGCCCCCAATAAAACCAGGAACCGTCAGGATTTTGATGGCTTAAAGTATAGTTAATAGCCTTAAGTCCCATTTCTATCGATACATTGTCCCCTTCTAGCCTACCAAATCGAATCAGTTGTCTGGCCACAAAAAGATTGGCGTTGTGAATATGAAAATGGTCCACTGGTGTATAGCTAAAGCATATTTTGTCATGATCAATACGGTCTACTTTTAAGTCTTTTAGGAAAAAATTAATGGTATCTTTTGCAATCAGTTCGTATTCTTTTCTTTTAAAAATTTGTGAGGCCAAATAGAATGCGTCTGCTACTACATTTGTCACGACAGCGGAAGGGGTAAATTTAGGGATGGTAACCCTGGTGTACCAGTCAAATGGATATCCCCAGCAATTCCCATTAAACCCTTTACTGCGATTTGTCATGAGCCAGTTGAGACATTCTTGAGAGCGATTAAGATACTCTTGATTTTTATAGATAACATAAAGATCGGCGAAAGCATGGGCAAAAAGTCCCATGGCTTTGGCATTGATTCTCTTTCTCACCTTAAACAACTTTCGCATGGTTACCGGAAATTGATCCAAGAATATCCGTTCCACCACCAATCTTGGATATTTAGTTTGGCTGACCATTTTATAGAAGGTACGTTCTTTAATATCATAAGGATCATAACCTGCCCAACCATTGCCCTCTATCCATTTAACTAGTGCAAATATGGCCTTGTCTAACTTATGGTTAAACAATTTCTTGTCAGAGTCATTCATCGTGTTTTCTGGTCGATTATTTGATTGTTTAATCGATAAAGAATTTCAACCGATGCAATGACCAGGGCCCAAACGAGATTGAAACGATATAACACCAACGAAACATTTGTTAATGCTACCAGAAATAAACCACTCATAGCCGAGATGGCTGACAAAGAAATGATTTGAGCCTGTTTATTATTTGATTTGAACAAAACTTGAATGCAACGACGGAAAAACATGAAATATATACCCAGAAATGAAAAAACACCTACCCAACCAAGTTTCCAATAAATGTAAAAATAAGAATTGTCCACAATATTTGAATAGCTCTGATTAGCGAAACGTGTGATATGCTTCCCTATCCCCGCTCCAAAAACTGAGAGATTCCCCACCTGTCGCCATGCTCTTTTGATTTCTACAAATCGGATAAAAAGCGAATAGTCCGTCTCTAAGTTCTGTAATGATTCAACTCTTTGCCCCAACGTGTAGGTCGATGTGGGCTTTATCTTACTGTTTAGCAATATCACCGCCGCGACGAATAAGCCAATAAATATCAAGAAGATACAAAATAGAACAATAATTCTCTTTAAGTCGATTCTTGTTCTTAGTATTGAAAATATGAGAAAAACAAAAAGGGAGAAAATAACGCCGAGCCACAGACCGCGTTGTTGGGAAATAACGACCATAAGGACAATTGGAAAAATTCCAATGGCAGCCATAATCTTATTAATTCTTTTACCAGAAAGCAAAATTGTTGAATAAATGAAAGGCAAGGCGATTAAGGCCAAATGGGGCTGACGGGTCGTGATGCGTTTGATTCCCATTTCAAAAATGCTAAATTCAGATAAAAATACTAAAACATACTGGATCGAAACGACAATTGTAATGAGAGAGAGAACGATCCACAATCTTCTGACATCCTCTCGATTAGGTTCGTACTGCACATAAAAGAAATAAACGCTATACATGAATAGAATCTGGAGTTCTGAAATAAGAAAGTTATATCTGACCCCATGCTGAAGGCCCTTAATGGCACCTATGAGGACTGCAAGAAAAAATATGAGAAATGCGGTATCAAGATTTGAGATTGTTATTGTTAAGTTTTTGCTTTTTAGCCGCTTTACAAACAGGAATAAGAATAAAACAATAAGAAATACGTAAATGATTTTATAAGAAACATAAAAATGAAAGAAATGGTAACGTTTTGCCCAGGCGTGAACTGGTAGAACACAGGCATAAAAGAGTATCAGATAGAGTGAATTACGATAAGATGTAAGACCACAAGCTACAAAAATTGTTCCGATTACAATAAGGAGAACAACAAAAGGTTGCGCGATAAATGTCAGAAGGAATGCTATCGAGAGTTCAGTGGCGAAAATTAGGTAAAAGTATCCTTTCGGTATTTCAAAAGATTTACCATTGGCAGTTAAAGGCCATATTTGTGAATACACATTGCTGAACTTCATACAAAGTGTTAAAGAAAAACCTTATTTTCTTCTTTTGAATATTTTTCTAATATCAGAATGCAAATGAGACCTGATTTGATTCCATTTATGGTAATCTTCTTCATTGCTTTTCAGGGAGTTAAAATATTCAGCAACATTGATCCATATGAAACTGAAGATTAGACTTAAAAATCCCATCAAAAGAACTGTAATGGTACGCTTAGGGCTTGTACGTTTCACGGGCGGCACAGCTTTGTCTAAGATTTGTACCGTTGCACTATTTTGGGCCTCCTCGATTTTTGCTTGTTCATACAGGGGTAACAAAAATTCCTGGAGCTTCTCCTGTAATTTGACCTCGCGAAATAATCGAGCATATTGAAGTCCTAATTCTGGCAATTCGTCGAAGGCAATCATAAAATCGTTTGGCCTCCGGCCGTTGCCGGAATCCGTGGCCTTGTCCTTGGATGCCATTATGTCCTGGTATTTCTTCTTCAATTGATCGAGCTCGGTTTTGGCTTTTAAGAGTTCAAAGTGTGATTTTTGGACATATTTCGATAGCATACCGACTTGCACTTCTTTGGTAATGATTCTGGCTTTCAGTTCACTCATAGCTGTAATTGCGGCGTGAGTTTGTTCATCCAAAGCGATCAAACCATATTTGTCTTGAAACTCTTTGAATCCTAATTCCGCCTGTTGTAGATCTTTTAGGTTCTCTACGTAACGGTTTTCGAGAAATACCCTGTTGGTATGCGCACGTTCATTCTTTAACTTTCTGTATTTTTGATCTAATTCCTCTACAAAGTAGTTAGTGATTTCAGCACTTAGTTTCCTGGCCTCATTTTCTTCTTGTTCGGTTGGCAAAAACCTTGTATTGACACTAACCGACAAAGACAAGGAGCCATCGTCATTTAAGTTGATGGAAACTCTTTCGCGCAAAGTGCGCACCGTAGCCTCAAGGTCATCTGCATTGTATCTTTCCATCAGCTTGAATTTCTTCGCGACTTTTTCCATGAGTTGGCGGCTATTCAAAATTGCCATGTAGAGATTTATTTGCTCTGAAGTTGGTCCAAGGCCCAATCCACCTAAGGGAAGATTACTCATCAAGGACGAGAGATTGAATTGTCCGCCACTATCTACCGGGGTTAAAATAGTAGAGTTCGCAGTAAATGTTTTGGGGGCTACTAAGGTAAAGATTGCAGTAATGAAACATATAACGACAAAATTTATCACAATAAATTTGCGCCACTCAATAAGAGCGCTAAGAATTTCTACAAAATTGATTTTTCGTTCCGACATTTTTGATTCCCATCTCAGATCTGCGACTGGCTTATCACAAACGCTTAAGGCAATTTAAAAATGTGAAATTCGCTTGATTGGAAGAATACAAGATATGGACTGGCAACGTATTAGACTAACACTTGTTGTAAGAACCTAAAAAAGCAATTACTTAGTTATTCACACTCACAAAACCCCAACCGCTTTCAACGAAATCAATACACTCGTGACGG
>JBHHYW010000329.1:0-3766 GCA_046757745.1 Candidatus Scalindua sp. | reverse complement strand
TACACGCGTTAATCCCGTGTCTAACCATCTGAAACAGATTCGAAATCGCAACTACATAATGAATGAATTTCCAATATTGGCGACTGGAAACTTCTTTGGATTTCATCCCAACCAGTTAGGTGTTGAGATATGGGGTAGTAAGAATGGCCCGGGTGGTAAAGGCGGTCTTGAATATGCAATCGGTATTGTTAATGGGCATTGGGGAGAAGGATCAAATCACTTCGCTGGTATGGGCGATGTCGGCACTATTATAACAAATATGACGGGGCAGGGAGCAGGAATAGGCTCAGAAATAAACGACGGCAAGGACTATTATGCAATGGTTTCTTACAAGATTGGGGGCATGGGTGTTCTTGGCGAAGAGTCGGTAGATAACTCACTGGTGGCTAAAGAGAACTGGCAGGACAACTCCGTCAGGATAAAGGGTTACTACTATCATGGCACAACCGGTACTTTTATTTCTGGTGACAGAGTTGGAGTAGGAAATCCTCTTGCTGGTGCGACCGGTAATTCTATATTCGTTGATGATGCTAATAGTTTCGAACGCTATGGCGCAGTTGTTACCGCTAACTGGTGGAACTTTGAATTTATGGGTGCAGCATCCTTTATGGAGGATAATATAAGAGGGAACATTGTATATGCTGCTCGAGATTTCAATGGTGATGGCATTAATGATTTGCCTAAGGAATCCGGTGATCATTTTTATACGCAGATCTACACAGGTGAAGTTAACTGGGTTGCCCTTCCATGGCTGATACCTTCCGGGAGAGTTGAGAATGTCAACCCTGATTATGATGTGAGGGACATTAAGTCGTTTACGAGGTATGTCTTCGAGACCAGAGTGATTACCAGGGCAAATATAAATTTAAATATAGGAGGAAGCTGGTCGGACTATCTGGATAAACAAACAGGTCTTGGTGGAGCGGATATACCTAAGTATGATTTATTGCAAGCAGCAGATAACGCTGTTTGGATAAATACAGAAATCGCTTTCTAGGTTAATTTCTATAATTTAATGAGGAAATTCGATATTTGTCACAAAATGTAGGGGCGTATTGCAATACGCCCCTACGTAACAGCAAGAAAGTTGCCGAAGGCATCCTGATTTTATGTGTAATGTATAGGCAGTCCCTGTGAAGATGCAAAAAAAATGCTTTCTTTACAGGACGGCTATGATGGATGTACAGAAACCCGGGTCAAACAATAACCTCCCCCCGTTTTGGCCTGGGTTTCTGTCATTTGAGGTAGATGGTTTCCATTGACCGGCTTATTTCAATGTATGAGGAATTTCAAAGTTGCTACAAAGACACAAAATTTTTCTTTGTGGCTTGGTACGCGTCGAAAGACACGAATTACACGAAAGAAATATTTTAGTGTCTTTTTGTGCAGTTAGTGCAATTAGTGTCGTCGAAGGCTTAATCTTAAAACCATAAGACTTGACAGAAAGGAGATAAGGCTATACTATTAATCGATGAAGCTCCTAAAATTTAAAATGTATGTTTTATGGATTCGGGAATTGTTAGATTCCTCAATCCCTCATTTCCTGTAATGTTAATAATGGTCGCTAGTATAACTCTACTAGAGGCTGAACCTGATTATATAGAAATCATTTTGTGCGGCGCGGCTATGTTCTTCAAATTGAATAGATACGTGTTTCATTTCTGTGCAGTTGTTTTTTTCGCTGTTTTCTCATTTAGCGCTGCTTATGCGGAAATATCGAATGATGTCTTGCTGGAAAAGATTAATTCTGTGGGTCAGACACAAACAATGATCCTTGATCAAATACGAATCCTGAGAGAGGACATGAACAAGCGTTTTGAGCAGGTGGATAAACGTTTTGAGCAGGTGGATAAACGGTTTGAGCAAGTGGATAAGCGTTTTGAGCAGGTGGATAAACGCTTTGAGTTTGTGCAGAATTTACTTGTGGCATTGCTGGTAATCCTTGTTGGCACAACAATTTATTCTGTTCTGGGTAAGACAAGAGAAAAGAAGATAGATGATAGCACAAAAATCAAAGATGTTATTGAACGGGAAGAGAGATTAGAAAAAATCATCAATGAAATAGTAAACAAAGACGAAGAATTGAAGAGAAGGCTACAAACTTTTGGTTTGTTGTAAAATATACACTTTGGACGCGGGATAAATGGGATTCTTACAGAATAGTAGCCGAGTCTAATTACGATTTAACACAGTTTATTGGTATAGATTCAAAATCCCTGTTGTGTTCTATCATTGGCAGAGGCATTGTGAGTATTTATCCCTCTCTTTCGAGAGTATTCCAGAATTGGAATCCTCTCGAAAGAGAGGAAGGTGTAAAACAGCCTCTCGCAATCCATGCTTCATCCTTTCCACCCCTTTGTCTGTCCTCCCGCGATATTTCACTCTTCCACAAGGAAATCTCATGCATAACATGGTAGTAGTGGTATAGGGCTAAGAATCTAAGAATTACATGGGCTTGTATGATCTTCTCGCCGTAATAAATCACGATGTGAGGATGTGCGAACAGAATTTGTGTTCAAATGACCAAAGATTTGTCTTTTTGTCATACCAGACATCAAATCCATTTCAAAGAAAGCTGAAAATGGGACTGCTGTATATAGGCTATAATATCTTAAATAATAGGTAATATCCCTTATCTAAAGCATGGTCCTGTTGTATTTATTCAATGAAACATACCTACGGTTCGGAGAGAAACAGGATGATATTTTGCTGGTTATAGGCAGTACTACCTATTATTGGCCATCTGGCAGTCTATAATAGGTAATGCGATCTTGTCTGGAAGTGTTGGGATAAGTTCTTTGGATAATGACTTTTTGTGCAATAAAATGATAAAGTGTTTAAAGTGCTTAATTTTATAGACGAGAAAGGCGTGTCTTGTATCTTACTACAGTACAATCACTTAGCAAATTTATAGTTAGTTTGTGCAATGAATATGTAGATTTGGTATTAACTTTGCGATTTTCCTTAATAATAGCCGGGATTCAATATGTTGCCCTTCCTTGGCTTTCTGCTATTACAGATGCTTAGGAGATATTAAGGGTTAGAAGTATGGACAAGGTGAAAAAAGAAGAAGAAAAATCATATGTAGTGTTATATGTATTGCTGAGTTTTATACTTGCGGCTACGAACGTATGGGCATTATGGAATGAAACGGTAGGCAAAAGGCCATGGAAAGAATATCAAAAAAATTATTATGCATTAGAGCTTCAAAAACTTAAGAATGAATATAATGATGCATTACTGGCATTTCAACATCCGGCGATACAACAAAAATACAACGCAGTAAAAGAAAAGCTTGACGATGCATGGAATCTTTTTAAGAAACCTGACGTACAATATGAGTATATGAAGATATTAAAAGAATTGCGTGCCCTGGATACAGAAGAGTTGTCTCCACTGAAATTCAGGTCAATAGTTACGCGTAATAAAATGCTGGAAGAAGAGTATTTATATGGAAAGTATGAGAGTGAAGAAGCAAAAAACAGGATAAGGGAGTTAGAAAAGGATAGTGAAGAAATAAGTGCGAAGATAGCATTGGTTGAGGCAAGAGGACAAAAACTCCAGAAAAGAAGAGATGAAATAAAGAGTGATATAGCAGAATACACTAAGCAAGCAGGAGTATATAGTAAGGAAATAGAAACAGTTAAGGAAGAATACGATATGCTTAGATCAAAACGACCGGAATTGCAGGTACATCAAGTGCATCTTACCGAGATTAACGAGGTCGACAGATGTATGTCTTGCCACGTTGGTATAGACAAGAGAG
>JBHHYW010000328.1:0-3775 GCA_046757745.1 Candidatus Scalindua sp. | reverse complement strand
TGCTTCCTTGAGCGGGCAATGGTAAGTTCATCCAGGAGCTTGAAAAAAGAAGAATCGAGCCTCTCCAATAGCTGCTTCATGGAGCGATTGGGATTTTTTGTATGGTCTGCCCATAATGTGAAATGCGTCTGAGCGTTTTTAAGTGTCTGCCCGATGTCTTTTATTTTACAGGATTCAAGGAGTGCGTCATCCCTGCCTTCGGTAATTAACGCAATCTGGTTGCGTAAATCGCGCAGACTGTTATTTACCGGTGTCGCGGAGAGCATGAGGACTTTGGTTTTTGCGCCGGATTTAATGACCTTTTCCATCAGCCATTTTGCACGATTCATTTTCAATGAACCGTCTTCTTTTTCTCTTTCAACCGGATTTCCTCTGAAATGATGAGATTCATCAATAACAACAAGATCGTAGGCGCCCCAGTTGAAGTTTTCCAAATCGATACCGTTTGCAGCAGAATGGCCTGATACCCGTGCTATATCAGTGTGGTAAAGAACGGTATAATTGTACCTGTCCTTTTTAAATGGGTTTAAAACATGATTCTGACTGGCCTGATATATTGTCCAGTTGCCGGTCAGTTTTTTCGGGCAAACAACAAGGACACGATTATTCAATAATTCAAAGTATTTTATAACGGCTAAGGCTTCATAAGTTTTGCCCAGACCCACACTGTCGGCGATAATACACCCATTGTGTTTCAGTATTTTATTTATTGCGCCTTTTACACCATCTTTCTGAAAGTCATAAAGAGCATCCCATATTTCACTGTCGAAAAAGCCTGTACGCTCATTAAGCAACCCGCCTCTCTTCTGCTCATCCAGGTAATTCTCAAATATATGATACAGTGTTTTGTAGTAAATAAATTCAGGTTCATTTTCCAGATAAAGCTGTTCAAGGTATTTAAGTACCTGCTCTTTGACATCTTCGACAAGTCCGGTCTGGTCATTCCAGATAGAGTCGAACCACTCTTTGAGTTCCTGTCGATCACGGTCACTGTCTATAATAAGATTCAGCTCTATATTCCTGCTGCCGCCAAGACCAAGTCCATTAACTGTAAAATTTGAACTACCGGCAATCGCTTTCTCTATTCCACTTTCCTGATGAATGTGATACATCTTTCCATGCAGAAAATTAGGTTTCACCATGGAACGGATATCAGTTTTTGCTTTAATCCATTCTGAACACTCTTTTGCAACACTCTTTTGACTTAATCGGCTTTCAAGTGGAATTACAATCTTTTCATCCTCAATCTTAAAATCCCTTACGTTTGTTTTGTCAGGATCCATAGACTTAATGAATGTCGGTTCCCCAAACAGGAATCTGAGATTCTTGATACCATCAAGGTGCCTCTTAAGACGATGGTACGCATAAATAGTAAAATATGCAGACACAATGGAAATATCGGAATCTTTGGTGATGGCTTGTTTTAAGAAATCACCAACATTACCGTTTGAATGATTGTCCCGGATTGCGGAATGACTCATGTATTACTCTCTCCTGTGTTAAAAGCGTTTCAAGTGCTCTTACCAGCTTTTAAAAATTCCAATACCTTCTTGTTCCCCTTATTCCCCTTCTCCATGGTTGTTTTATTTCATAACAAATTCTCCTACAGTACCCGTATAGTAACGGATTTTATAGCATATCAGAATTGTTTCAAGTGTATTCTTAATTGTAACTTGGGTGTGTAGTATCTTTTATGTAAAGTTGTCCTGATCTGTTAATCTTAGGGGGAGGTGTGAGAGGATCTGAATACTCTCCCTTATTATTGGTATAAAGAATAGATAAATTATAAAGTTGTTTGATTTGTTGTTAAACATTGTTTTCTTTAACACACCGAACGGTGTGGTAAAACAGTCTATAAGGTGACAATTTCCTCGCCTGGATGAATCCGTTCGGACGGGCAGTCAGAAAAGGCAAGAAATTGTCGGCTTAGAGACCTACAGTTCATTATCTTCCAGCAGTTTCAGGAAAGTTTCCATGGGAATGATTTCTATGGAATCCGGTGTTTTGAGTATTTTTTTCCCCGTATAAATCAAAATCCTGCGCTTAATCCCTTTTAACGGCGCTATAGCCTTAAGCCCTCGCAAGTATTCGGGTCTCATTCTCTCCGCAGCTTTTACTTCAATTGCAATAAACTGACGTCCGCGCTGAAGTAGAAAATCGACTTCAATATTCTTTGATTCCGCCGGCGCCCAATAGTAAATGTCATCAAATAACTGAAAATGTTCCCCGTAAAACCTCAACAGCATTGATATCCACCCTTCAAAGAGAAATCCTTTTTCTTCAATAGCAACCGGGCCATACTGGTTTTTAACGGCCCTGACAATGCCGGGGTCTATCCAATATAGTTTTGGATGTTTTCTTTCACGGCTCCTTAAATTCCCTGAAAACGCATGCAATCTATATGCTATTAGTGTATCTTCAAGTATATCCAAATACCCATTGACAGTGGTCCTTGCTACACCGGCGTCTCTTGCCAGGGTCGTGGTATTAAGAATCTGTCCGTGAAAAAGTCCTGCAACGGGTAGAAAACGAGAGAATGCAGGCAAATTCCTAACAATCGCCTCTGCCTGGATTTCTTTTTTAAAATACATCTGTACATAATCCCTCAGTGTTTCGTTTTTATCTTCCGACGCCCATACTAAAGGCAGTGTTCCGAACTGAAGTGTTTCACGGAGGTTGAATCTACTGCGTCCCAACTCCTCTGGAACGAATGGATACATCAACTTTTTTGCGGCACGGCCGCCCAGCAAATTTACACCGCCTCTACGTAGTTTTCTGGCGCTTGAACCAGTTAGAACAAAAAACAGTTTTTTTCGCTCAATCAAGCGATGCACTTCATTTAACAAGCTTGGCAAACGTTGAATTTCATCTATGCATACCCATGTTCCCGGTTTTAATGGTTCCATCTCAGCGCTAAAGAGGGAAATATCACGCAGGTATTCCTGGTATAGTGATTCTTCTAATAAATCTATAAAATAAGCTTTTTTCTTGAACCTGGCATGCAACCAAGTGCTCTTCCCTGTTCCCCTCGGGCCGAGAAGGAAAAATGAAGTTTTGGGACATTTTATTATACGTTTAATCATGTAGTCATTTTACGCTGAAATATGACACAATACAATACATTTTTCAAAAGCTAAGAACTGAATTGAGCATGGTTGAAAGGTCACTGTTTCTGAAAATAGTTCGTTGATAACAAAGGCGTGTTTGGCATTTGTATAACGGCTTAAAAATAATACATCTTAAGAAAGCAGGAATTACAGGAAGAGTTCAAAATCCAAGGATTTGTTTTGTATATTTTTTTCTGAGTTTCCTGCATTCCTTAGCGGATAAAATCTTCTGCAAGTTTCCAATCACAGGTGTAATTCTAATAGTGGACGGCAAGCCAGATAGTTTCTCCTTCAGGGTCAGTCCGTTCTACTCTATGTTTCTTGTGAGCGGGTATGTTGACATAGTCACCCGGTTTCATGGTAATCACTTTATGATTATCTTCAAATATCAGACCGGCGCTTCCCTTTAGCAGGATCACCCATTCGTTTTTGTCCTGGTCATACCATTTTCCTTTATCGGTCGATTGCCCGTTGGATATAATCCGTTCTATTTTAAATTGATTTGTCTTGATGATAGTCTCAAATATCTCTTCGGGAGATTGATTCTTAATGCCTGAAAATATGTTTTTCATATCCATAGTTAGTGTACTCTCTTTCGAGAGGATTCCAGTGTTGGATTCTCCGCCCAGGCGGCCGCCTGAGGACGACCCTGAAGCAACCCACAGACC
>JBHHYW010000327.1:0-3794 GCA_046757745.1 Candidatus Scalindua sp. | reverse complement strand
TAATACTATTGCCTTTTGTGGCCGTTTTTTAATACTCAATGACTTTACATAATTTGTCAGATCCCAAAGTTCCTCTTCCGTATTGCCAGTTAAAAAGGCTGGCATTGGAGTACCTGCAATGCCGGTTATCATTACACGGTAGATATCCTTTTGCGTACTTCCTGTTTTGAATTTCCACGGCTTTGTAAGATTTGTGGCCTTAATAGGATATTCCCATTCATCAGTCAGTTTTACAGCAGAAGGCCCGCCTCCTCTTCCACTTTCTCCATGGCACTTCCAACATTCCAGTTTTTTCATGTAAATTCTTCTGCCCCTTTCAATGCTTCCCTTTGTGGCAGGAGGAGGATTGTCTATTTTAACTGTTTTGGGAACTTTTTTTATCTCCTTATACCACTTAAACCTCTCAGCAAGGGTTTTGATATATTGTACTGTCTGCCATTTTTCTATTTCACTCAAGGAAGACCAACCCGGCATGGAAGTATCTGGTACACCATTTGAAATAACATTAAATATATCCTGATCTGTTGGCAATTCACCAGATCCAGTAGAAATAATCTTATAACGTGCACGCGTAAGGTCACGAGGAGGAGGGTCTAGAAAAGGCGCTGCAGGCCCGTCGCCTTCTCCATCGACACCATGACAGTATTTACACTTTTTCATGTATACTCTTTTTCCAGCCTCAATATTCTCTGCTGAATCCTGTACTACGTTCTCTCCCTGGGCGAGGAGAGACTGCAAGATAGAAAATTTAATTAATAAGATTACTATTATTCTTAATGTTAAAAACATAATAAATTCAGGCTATCATTAGTTACACGAACATCAATTGTCAATTTAAAGGTTTTTCTTCCCATCTTCTTGGCTCCATACCTGTCGATTCATAAATATAAATAATAACCTTCCATATATCTTCTTCAGTCAAAACATTTTCCCAGGCAGGCATGGCGGAATTCCAGGGAGTTCCCTCGGCAGGTAAACCCCGGCCTCCTTTACTAATTCTCCAGAAGAGATAAGATTCCTGTAATTGTGCAATGCTTCCAGTGTCAGTAAAGTCAGCAGGCCTTGGATTAAGGGCCTCTGCAAAGTGACCATTCCCGTCAAGATTATCTCCATGGCAATAGAAACAGTTTTCGAAATAGACAACTGCTCCCTCTTCAATGTATTTATTAAAATTCTCTTTATCAGGTCTTAATGGGTTTTCTAATCCTGAAATACGTATAGGTTTTTCCCTGAATTGTATTTGCAGTGGCGGTGCGGGGTGGATAGAACGAAGTTCTGCAGGCTGTTTTGCCCCAACAGATAAATTAATATAAGTAAGAATCGCTGCGACTAAAGGCAATAAACCGAATATGAGCATTCTGAACTCTTTATTTCTCTCCTCTATTAGTGTATCCTTATTTTTAATTATAATAGATTTTATTGGATTAAGAAAATCCTGAAGTAATTTGGTATCGGATATAATGTAAATAAAGGCAGCAAAAATAACTATCATCATATAAAAGTAGAGGAGGGATGACGGTATCCGGGGATATATTACACATTTTAAAACAAGAAAGGCAGTAACAACCAATAAAAATATTTGTGAAAGCTTAGAGGTTTTCATTTATTTAATTTTACCCTTTAAGGCTTAGTAAATATGCAACGAGATCATTAAATTCTTTAACCGTTAGTGTTTCTTCATAATCAGGCATGGAAAGCTCAAATCCTTCAACGACTTTTGACTTCGGCTCAATAATAGATTCCCTGATATACTTAATGCTTGCCCTTCTTCCAATATCAAACAAGTTTGGAGCAAGTCTTGCTTCCTCTTCTGCTATAATTGTATGACATACAGTACAACCTTTTTCGGCAAAAAGAAGTCCTCCAACCTTAATATCTCCTTTTGCAAGCAACCATTTTTCTTTTGATATTGGCGAAAAAGCCCCTTCCGGAATGTCATCCGGTTTTATAGTAACGATGCCTCCGCGGCTTTGCAAATATGCAACAACGGCAAGGATTTCACCCTGGTTGAGTGAAACCGGCGGTATGTCTGCAGGCGGCATAATTGGACCATAACCCTTTACAAGATATGACGACGGCCTGGTCAGCGACTCCATAAGATACTCTTTAGGCAACATATCAGGCTTGCGGATTTCCGCCATGAATCCTACATTTTCAAGATTCGGCCCGCGTCCTCCTGTTTCTAAATGGCAAATTGAGCAGTTCCCTCTGCCCTCAAAAATGTCTTTTCCTATCCTTACTATTTCTCCCTGTGTAAACTTTCCACCCGGTGCTACCAATTCTTCAGGTATCCTTGATTCAATTTGCGGGATCTTATTTGAGTAAAGTGTAAAAAATCCGATCAGGACTGCAGTGAAGAATGCCCCTTTGAATAGAACAATCCCCGGACTTTGTCCTTTTCGTGTTTCTACCAGACTCACATCCTTTTGAACACTCTCCTTTTTCCCACCAAATCCTGAAATCCAGAAAATAAACAAAACGAAAGCAATAAACAATATAGTAATTATAGATACTATATTTGCAGTATAACCCAGGGCCGGAGTATATGCATTAGCAGAGGTATCTTTCAAAACGCCATAAACATGCCAGTTCTGGCGTATAGCTGATCTGGCAAATCCCATAAGCCCCATAAGCCATGTATAGGTTACACCTATGGCAAGCAACGTATACTGCGACCTGAAAGATATCCTCCCCCATCTGATTTTTCCAATAATCCTTGCATTACGGAGAAGAAATATCTCAATAATCGTAACCGAAATGATACAAAACAAGACGGATGTAACCTGAAAAAGAGAAAAGCCGACCCTGACAACAGCTTCTACAAAATAACCGTAAACACCATAAAAGATAACTACTCCAGATGCCGAAAGGATTAATATCTTCTGAATCCTGCTTCCAGTTTTAAACCATTTTACTGTTGATATCTTGTTTCCGCGACGATAGATAACAAAACTCACAAAAGTAGCCAAAATCATAATATTAACAGCACTGTTCTTCGCGGACATAAGTCCCAGCACGCCCACAACCGGATGATGACTACCCCCCATACGATGAACCTCCTCTTGTGTTGCAACAAGGGTATGAGGAGTCGCCCAAACCAGAAAGCATAATGCAACTATAGAAACAAGATACTTAGTATACTTTTTATACCGTTCTGCGCCGGGAATACGTTCCATTCCCAACCAGAAATAACAATTTGTACCCAGGAAAAGGATACCTATGATTAACGCTTGAATTATCCAGAGCCATGAAAGAAAACCTCCCATGAGAATTACTCCCAATTGTTCACTGAATGCATAGATCTCTTTTGTTAACCAGTATCCGGCGAATGGGAGAGCCATAAAGGCTGATATAGCTATAAGGTTTCCGGTGTATCCCATCCAATCGTAATGCGCCCTTTCAGCATCTGTCTTTGAGACCATAAATTTAAATCCTGCATAAGCAGCAACAACTGCGCCTCCAAAACTAATATTACCTAAAAAACGATGAATATTGAATGGCATCCATGTGAAATTCGTAATAGCACCCCATATATTTAAAAGATTTCCATGGTCATCAATCCCGGCCGGACTTGTCATAAAACTTACCCACGAGTTAGCAGTAAACATTATAGCCAGGCCAAAGACGTTAAGGAGTATACCCATAAAGAGATGCACTACCTTGCGGTTGGACAACCGATCCCATGAATACCAATAAAGATAGAGACATGCGGTTTCACCAAAAAAGAGGAGTGGATAGATCCATAGAGTTGTAACGAAAATGCCTGTTAGATAATTAAAAAACCCCGGGTAAAG
>JBHHYW010000326.1:0-3828 GCA_046757745.1 Candidatus Scalindua sp. | reverse complement strand
TAATAACTTGAACCCCATATAGGGCAATTATATAAACACACATTTATGCCATTACACAAATAGGAGGTTTGCCATTATGCGAAAACCAGCACTTATACTAATCCTTATTTTATTGATACCATTTACCACTCATACCAATGCCGCTTCGGTGTATATTGCAAAAGATTCAAGAACATATCATTGTGATCGCAACTGTCCAGAATTAAATACTGATAATGTAATAGAATTTAATTCACCAGAAGAGGCTGATGCTTTGGGTGCTATTCCATGTGGACATTGTAAACTAACGACTGGCAAACTTAATTATAATGTCAAAAATGTGTTACCTAACCCTGTAATTACTAATGGATCATTAGGAGAGTTCAGACACGGAACTTTTCCATCACCACCACTTGGCGAATATACGCATGTAGGGGTAGACCTTGTTGCCCCATGTGGAAGCAACGTTTACACCTTTGCAGATGGAAAAGTTAAGGATGTTATTGATAGTAAAAACGATAAAGCCTACAAAACACTAGGATATATGGTTCTCATACAACATCCTGCATCACTTATAGGCAAGAAGTTCTACACGCTTTATCTTCACATGCAAGGCCCACCTGAAGTAAAAATAGGAGATCAAGTTCAGGGCGGAAGTACAGTTATTGGCAAAGTGGGAGATACTGGTAAGGCATTTGGATGTCATACCCACTTTGAGATACGTTACTTTCCTGAGCGTTTTAGTAGATGGGGTAACATCTATGGCCCTGGTGACCAGCGAGATTCTGTATATTTCAAGCAAAATTGGGAAAACCCAATTAAATTTTTCAAGAAATATCCGAAAGGAATAACTATAAGCAAAAAGCAGGAAGTGGGTTCAAATACTTTTTATATAACAATGAAAGAAGGAAGCGTTATTAACGGAGCTATTATCCCTTCTTTAGTTAAATTCAATTCAAAATATGGCGATATTGATGTAAATATTAATACAATTTCATCCTTTAAAGAAGGCATCTTAATTTTAAATAACCAAAGCAGACTGAAAGGTAACTTTAAACAACGAAATATAACAATCAAAACATCGTATACAGATTTTAATATTGCGATATCAGAAATTGCTGCTTTATCGACAGAAGTGACAGCTACTCCACGTCAAGAAACATCTGTTTCCACTCAAAACGTAATGACTCCAAGAAAAGAAAAATCTGTCTCTACTAAAAACATCAAATTTCAAGGAAATAAACTAAGCCGAGATAATGCTAAAAAGAGTTTGAAAAACCTTGTGATTACAAAGCGTTGGTGTGCTTTTCCAGGAAATTGTTCAGGCAGTAGTATTAACATACCAAATGTTTATGGTTTTTATTTAGAAGCTTCCAGTGCAGGCATTGATGTTAGCAGAGAAACGTTGATATCCTATTTATCATGTTTAGAAAGCAAAGGTTTGGTTAAAAACCTGAGTGTCAAAAAGGGAAGGGGAAAAGGTTTTCAAGGCTGGGATGCTTGGTTTGAAACAACTACAACTGGAGAACCATGGCAATTAACTGGAAAGGGCCAAAAATATTTATCCGATAATTTGGATTATTCATTTCAGGTAGATGTTAACAAGATAACAGGCATTCAATTTAGTAACGAAGATACTGTTGCAAAAGTTTATTTTGACGCCACGATAAAACATACCGACAATCCATTTGGCAATTGTTTCGAAGTTTATTTTGACGTTCAAAACTTGTTGAATGAGCCATATGCAATATTTGAGCTTTTTGATGACGGATGGCGTTTTAAAAAATGGTATTCGGGAGGGGTGTTAAAGGAGAGGCAACAGACTTCAACGAAGCAATTAGGGAAAAAAGAACATAGATATATTAAGGACAACAAATTTACGGCAATTAATAATCCACGTGTTGTTATGGAGACAAATTATGGTACTTTTACCATTGAACTATATCCAAAAGCAGCACCGAAAACAGTTGAAAATTTTCTCAAATATGTTCGTAGCGGATTTTATGATGGTACCATCTTCCATAGAGTAATTGAAGGTTTTATGATACAGGGAGGAGGTTTAACTAATAATATGCAAAAGAAACCAACAAGACCACCTATTATAAACGAGTCAGAAAATGGACCAAGTAATTTATATGGAACTGTCGCCATGGCTCGAATAGATACTCCACACTCTGCTACATCACAATTCTTTGTTAACACCGTTGACAATACTTATCTTAATCACAGAGGAAAGAGTACAAAAGACTGGGGATATTGCGTATTTGGCATTATAGAGGATGGTATGGATGTAATACATACAATTGAGAATTTACCTACTACGACCAAGGGTAAATACCAAGACCTACCAACTAATCAAGTAATCATTACAAAAGCAATAGTGAAGAATGATAATCAACAATCTACATCTGCTAAGTCTGGAAATAATGAGATATCGGACTTATCTGATAAAATATCGTCTTCAGTTATTGCCACAAATACTTCTAACATATATCATAAATCAAATTGTCCTGAACTGGGCACTGAAGGTTTAATTGAATTTGCATCATCAAAAGAAGCCCGTAAATCAGGTGGTGTACCTTGTGGTAATTGTAACCCATAAAGAGATTATTGTAAGGTGCTTTCTTTAAGGACTATATCTTGCTCTGGTGAGACCGCATGCAGAAGTTCGTTAAGTTTTTCAACGGAAGGAATAGATTTGCCCCGTTCGTATCTGGCAAAGGCATTTCGCGAAGAAGCACCTATTTTTTCAGCTACTTGAGCTAAAGAGAGTCCGCTAAGTTCTCGTTTTCTTTGAAGAAAAATACTAACCAAAGTTCTTGTATCCTCTGAGCCAATCTCAAAGTATTCTTGTCGGTTTGAGTATACTGACACATGAAATCCTTCTTTATCAGCCATGGTCTCAATCAAATCTCCCACCATTTCAAAAGCCTCTTTCCTTGAACACCCTTGAGTCATTACATCAAGAATAGGTATTTCCGCCAACCAGAATTTACCATTTTTGTAAATCTTTCCACTAAATCTCATAAATTAACTTCCTTTCTTGATTTTTCTAATAATAGCACGCGCAAGCATTTCGTTAACTTCAACGTGCCTTGGGATATATTCTTGATGTTCTTCGTCAGTCCAAACATCATGTTTACGTCCATGTCTCTAAAAACCGCCATCCAAGCTTTCTAAGTGTATTTTCTAAAGCCTTGCATTTCATTATTTCATTGTACACGCATATGTGTACATGTCAGGCTGTTATATTTTCAAGCTGTTATATTTTGGTTTAACGGTAAAGGGGAAATTGTGGTTGACAACTATCAATACAACTATTAGAATTTTCTAGATTTCTACTTAAACCGGCAGATAATAAAAGAAACTAAATCCTTATGCAAAGTAATTTTACAAACATTCCTGCTCTATTCATTTATTCTAAGTATACCATCATTTCAACGTAACATAGTACTTGTTTAATTAAGTTAAATTTCTTGGATTAAAATATTGTAAATGTATACAGGTATAGATATTATTGAAATTAAAAGGATTGAAAAGGTCTTTGGTTCACATGAAAATTTTATAAAGAGAGTATATACTTCGGACGAAGTAGAATATTGTCAGTCCAAAAGGAATTGTTATCAACATTATGCCGTGCGTTTTGCCTCAAAAGAGGCTGTACTCAAGGCATTTGGGACAGGCTTGAGAGACAGGATGAAGTGGACGGATATAGAAACGCTGAATGACGAATTGGGCAAGCCTTATGTAAATCTTTATGGTAGAGCAAAAGAACTGGCAATGGAGAAAAATATTGGTGAGATATCGGTTTCATTATCGCATTGTAAAGACTATGCCGTAGCACATGTA
>JBHHYW010000325.1:0-3832 GCA_046757745.1 Candidatus Scalindua sp. | reverse complement strand
TGGTTCCAGATTATTCCTTGAAAAGAGTATTCATGATGAATTCGTGGATAAATTAGCAAGCAGGGCTTCCTGCCTGAGTGTCGGAAATCCCGAAGACGCTGGCACTCAGATGGGAGCACAGGTTTCTAAAGAGCAGTTTGATAAGATATTAGGCTATATTGATAGTGGAAAGCAAGAAGGCGCAAAACTGGTAACAGGTGGTGAGAGATGTGGAGAGAGGGGCTATTTTATAAAGCCCACTATTTTTGATGCGGTTGATAACAAGATGAAAATAGCATGCGAGGAGATATTCGGCCCGGTTGTGTCTGCAATTACGTTTGACGATGTTGATGATATGGTGAGGCAAAGTAACCTATCCATTTACGGCTTGGCCGCTGCTGTTTGGACTAGAGATATAAAGAAGGCGCACAGGCTCGCCAGGGACTTAAAAGCCGGTACGATCTGGATAAATACATACAACACGTTCGATGCGGCTTCACCATTTGGCGGGTTTAAGCAAAGTGGTTTTGGTAGAGAGTTGGGAATTCATGCCCTGGAGTTGTATACACAGGTAAAAAGCGTTTGGATAAACCTTGGAAATTGAGCATTTCTAGAAAATTTATATTGATTTTTTTTTCTAATATGGTAAAAATAAAGAACTTGTAAAGTTTTCATACACGTTTTTACATATAACAGGCAAATATATCCCACACTGAAAAGCTGCGTTTAATGGCCTAGTGACAGATTTAGGCCATAACATGCAGTACGCATCACAAGGCCTATCGTTACATCGTGTTATACTTTTGTATTCAAAAGCATCTAACGGATTTAGATTTTTACAGTTTTTCATGTTTGTGCCCATAGAATAATTGTAAAAATATTTCATATGATTTTGTAATATAATAGTAAAATGAACTCGTTTTTTGGATTATAACTAAATATAGATAAGGAATTTAAAGAAATTGCCATATATGTTAAAATCTTGTAGAATTTGCGAGTATTTTAATGTGAATTCTAAAAATCCCTGTCAAATTTTTGGAACTATTAAGGTGAAAAGTAAGAAAATAACGGCAAAAATGAAGGGGAAATGCATAATTCCGTTATTGGTTGTTTTAACGCTTCTCGTGCTACCGGGAAATATGGTTTTTGGCACTGGTGAGCGTAATTTCTATTATGACCTTGGGATTTCTCATTATGACAAAGGTAATATAGACGAGGCAATTTCAGCATGGAAAAAAGCTATAATAGTTAATCCTGAATTTGTAGCAGCGTACTATAACTTGGGAAATGCCTAAGAGGAAAAGGGGTTGTTAAAAGAAGCAATGTCGGCATGGGAGAAGATGATAGAATTTACTCCGTTTGACATTGATGTATATTTCAATATGGGAGTTGCATATGCTAAAAGGGGTATGTTTAGAGAGGCTATAAAAATATTTAAAAAGGCAATAGAAATTAATCCCGAAGATCCTGAAACACATTATTCTCTTGGGATTGTATACGTAAACACAGGTGAGTTAGATAATGCAATCAAAGAATACAATTGTACTATGGAATTAAGACCGGATCATGCGGAAGCTTATTATAGTTTGGGGAATGTTTTTTATGATAAAAATATGTTGGATTCGGCGCTTACATCATATAAGAGAGCCATAATCCTGATATCCATGATAGAATAAACGAATTGGAAAAGGAAAAGGAAACAGTAAAAAAGGTTTCAAGAGAGGCGCGCGTCAACGCGACAAGAGCGTTTCCGTTCAACCAAATCACCTGGCCGGGCAGATGGGTCAATCCTCGACAGAAGGGCTTGGCCATGCTGATACATGGGTACCCAATGACAGCCTTGAGGATATGAATGGCGTTTCAAATAATACAGATGACAAAACAGAAATAGCAATTGTTGAAACTGAAACTGCTTCTTACTATTTAACTAGGAATTATAGTATCAGTACAGGATATGATGAGGCTATTGAGAAATATGAAGATGTCATCAAATGGAATCCTTATGACAACAATGCATATCATAATCTTGCATTTTCTTTCTTTATAAAAAGTTCACACATTGATGTTGCGTTAAGAGGCAAGAAAGATTCTATAAAAAATGTCATTCTGGCAAGAAATATTAGTACTGAAATCCTAAGTGAATCATGGTAAATCAGTTTGTTTTCTTATAAAAAAGACGAACTATTCCAAAGTGCAATAGCAACATATAAAATAAAAAACACTTGATAAACGAATCAAATATGATAAAAGGTTCTCAATCGAGCTTCCTGTTAGTAAGCGGGAGGAAGATATGCAAGTGGTGAACAGGAGAAAGTTGTTGCCTGCCGTTACGATTGGCTTGACTAAAGAGGAGGCTTGCAAGCTTGCAAAAGTACTTGGCGAAAGTAATGTGGAAATTAGTTTTTGCCTAGACCTCCTTGCTGATATTGATTTAGTAGCTCTTGAAGAGAAAATTGTCAATAATGGATAATGTCGAGGAAAATTTGTATATCCGTAATAGGAAGTGGAAGCAATGATGGTACACTAAGTCCTCAAATTGCAAAGATTGCTAATGAGGTGGGGAAAGAAATAGCAGATCGTGGTGCTGTTTTAATATGTGGAGGCCTTGGCGGCGTAATGGCTGAAGCTGCAAAAGGTGCAAAAGAGAGGGGCGGCCTTACTGTCGGGATCATCCCCGGCGAAGATGCTGATAGCGCAAATCCTTATATAGATATTTCGTTGCCAACCGGTTTGGGTTTTGCGAGAAATGTCTTAGTTGCTTATTCAGGAGATGTCGTAATTGCCGTAAATGGTAGGCTCGGCACTCTTTCTGAAATCAGCTATGCCCTTATAAAAAAGCAGCCAGTTATCGGTATTCATACCTGGAATTTAGGTCAACTATCTGGTGAAATTCACCTTGACGAAGAAGTGTACGGCGATGGTATAATTAGGTGTGAAAGTGCTAAGGAAGCAGTGGATAAAGCTTTTACTATTATAGATAATAAAACTACGTTTCAAAATGGTTCTTATTGAAAAGGTAAAAAATCTAATTTTGTTGATGAATGAAAACAATCTTGCAGAAATCGAGGTTGAAGAAGAGGGAACCAAGATACGCCTAAAAAGGAATAGCCTGGATTCGATACAAACGAGTATCCAGTTGCCAGACGTAAAGCCATCATTACAACAGGAAGGTTCTACTAAATATTTAACGTCAAAAGATGATTCAGATGTTGCAGAGGTCGTCGCCCCAATGGTCGGTACGTTTTATACCAGTGCGCCAGGTGCAGATCCTTATGTAAATATTGGGGATGATGTTGGCGAGGATACTGTTGTTTGTATTATTGAGGCTATGAAAATCATGAACGAAATTAAAGCGGAGACAAAGGGAAAGATTGTAGAGGTGATGGTGGAGAACGGTACTGCTGTTGAGTATGGGCAGCATCTTTTTTGTGTAGAAACATCTGAATGAGCTGTACTTTTTTGTTGTTGTTCTTGTCACACGCAATTATAGAGTCCACACAAGTATTATCAAACCCGGCATTTCTCTATACACAGAAAAATAAATTTCCGGTCAAATATTAAAAATCCACAGGTTCTTTTTCTATTATGTGAAAGGCGTGAAAATAAGGGGGGTAACCGCAGAGCATGTTTTCAAGGATTTTAGTGGCAAATAGGGGCGAGATTGCCCTTCGAGTAATAAGGACATGTAAAGAGCTTGGTATTGAAACTGTTGCCGTATACTCAAAAGCTGATAAAGATGCTCTCTATTTACAGTATGCAGATGCACACGTTTGTATAGGGCCTGGTGAATCTGAGGGAAGTTATTTAAATATTCCAGGTATTATCAGTGCTGCGGAGATTACAGATATAGAGG